>NZ_JBHILP010000019.1:0-9614 GCF_042193375.1 Bartonella sp. TT67HLJMS | reverse complement strand
ACAAGATCATTGGCATTGGCTGATCTACCATCGTTAAACTTTAAACCATCGCGCAAATGAAAGGTAATCACCGTACTATGATCATCACCTGAAACATCCCAATGCGTTGCTAAAGACGGAACTATTTTCGTTGGATCATCTGTCGCTGTACTGACCAAATTATCACAAACATTTCCAATAATTTCACTTGCATAAACATCATTGCTTTGGGCAGGATCAAATGTACTGATTGCATCAAGATTCCAAGCCATCACAAGAGTATTAGCCGGTGTTTTTGCTGAAACCTGTTGTACAACTACTCCCAGTGCCACAAGAGCAGCAACAAGAGAGCTGCTACTTTTCAATATTGTTTTCTTCGAGTTCATAAACGTTTCCCTTTATTTATTTTTTATTAATTAATGACGCTGAAATAACATGGCAAATTTATAATTATACACATTTTTATAATTATACACATTGAACAAATACATTCTAATCGCCTATACAGAGTCATCTACTTTATAAATTCATTGACTTACATCTCAATCAAACCATAGCGAACATGAAATATATGTTTTTCTAACCAGTATCACATTCTTTCATAACCTTTCTTTGCATACGATAATGCCGTATACCAGCCCCATTAATCATCAAAACGATAAGCCTTGTAGCCCCCAAAATGGTAAGCTTTTAAAAAAATCATTGCGCAAAAATTTATGAATTCACCATTCTATTTCTTTAGGCGGTATTTAAAATAAAATATGCAACCTTTAAAAATCGTCATTCTCCTCAAACACTCAATTTCAAGACGCGGCGCATCTTTACTACATGATCAAAACTGCACTAAAACAGTAGAAAGGAACAAGAAAAGATCTTTTCTAAAACTCTACCCCCCACAAAAATCTGCTTAATCTTTTGAAAACCAAGTGTCAAAAGTTTTACGTTTTTACCAACAAAACCAAACACGTTAACGAAAACAAAGGAACAATGAGAAGAAGCACCCCTTTCAAGCTTTGTCTTTTGAGAGATAAAGCTTGCAATAAAAGAATACACACTAAAATGCACTTCTCTACTGATAAAAACAAAATTCATTAGACTACCCCCCAAAGACATAACGAATATAAACCCTTCTAAACTTTAGTGTGCATCATTGCTTTACCACTATAAAAATAGAACAGAAAACAACATACTGCAACAAAACTCTTGTTTCCAGCAGAAACATACAGAGATTCAACTAAGCAATGTAGTGGATACAAGCCTGCCTGAGCTTAATCATCTTCCCAAAAATTGGAGCGCACACGCGGCAAGATCACCCTCTAATAGAAGAAAACTATCAGATAATAAACCCCAACACAAGCAGCTTGAGTCATTTAACTTCAATTTTTCATCGCTGCATTTTATTTTTATTGCCTAGGTAAGTATTGGACAATCGACCTACACACAAATAAACCAACTACCATACAACCAAAGTAAAATATAACAATGCAAGAATAGCACGCCCTCTAAAAACCACTTTGCATTCGTCAATAAACATGAATAAAATATTCACTACTTATTATAACGCTCATGTCATTAACAAAAATAAAAACACCTCTTCTGAACCATTTCAAATGCCAAGGGCTGTTGTACAACATTGAACGCTCGTAAAGTGTGTGATGGTGCTGATTTTCTCCTTCATAAGCGTGAAGATGGAGTGCACAATGGATTGACTATTATACCATTCATGGGCTGCGTCGCAAAATGGGCTTTGGTACACTAGGTGTTTCTTTAAAACATACAAGACATTACCATTATCTCACTTCAGATACATGACAGTTAAGGTATCACTCCTTTTTGCATCTGTTTTTTCATCTTCAAAATTATACCTTTATCGTTTTGTGTGCCAACAATAGTAGGAAATCATTGATATTGTATAGTTTATATATTTTAATTATCTTATACAGTGGAGTTGTATAATCTATACATTTATTAAACAATTCAATTATTATCCTATTGATCATTACCCTTACAAAAGAACGTTGGCTAATTTATCGACAAAAACATCCTTCAAGATGATCATTAACAATCCCTACGGACTGCATAAAAGCATAACAAATTGTGGGACCAATAAATGTCCAGCCACGTTTCTTCAAGTCTTGAGAAAGACGAAGAGAAGCAGGGGTTGTAGGATGAGCCGACAGTGTTTGAAAGTCTATCTTTTCATAACGCTCTGATTGTGGTGGCTGAAAAGACCAAAAATAGCGGGACAAGCTCCCCCACTCTGTTATAATTTCTTGTGCTCTAAGTGCATTATTAAGCACTGATTGAATTTTTCCTTGATGGCGAACAATGTCTTTATTCTGCATTAACATTTTCACCTTTAGCTCATCATAATGAGCAATCTTTTCAAAGTCAAAGTGATCAAATGCAATGCGAAAAAAAGAGCGTTTTTTTAAAATTGTAAACCAAGAAAGTCCCGCTTGGAAACCTTCAAGACAAATTTTTTCAAACAAACAGATATCCTCAAAAACAGGTTTTCCCCATTCGTTATCATGATAAGCACAATAAAGTGGATCCGTTCCAGCCCATGCGCAACGAACTTTTCCATCCACTCCCTTAAGAAGACCTTCCGCAAGCATCGCATTAACCGTATTAAAAGAGAGTTCCTTGATCATCGCTTGGCGGCTTTATCTGCTTGTGTTTTGAACGTTTAGA
The DNA here is from genome assembly GCF_042193375.1 of Bartonella sp. TT67HLJMS. Lineage (NCBI taxonomy): Bacteria > Pseudomonadati > Pseudomonadota > Alphaproteobacteria > Hyphomicrobiales > Bartonellaceae > Bartonella > Bartonella sp. TT67HLJMS. The sequence goes on along the minus strand of NZ_JBHILP010000019.1, from coordinate 6,941 downwards.
AAAAACAGGTTCTTGTATTGCAACACTGATATCACCATCAAAAAAGCGTAAATTTATTTGCCCTGTTTCAGGAAACTGAGTCAACCGTTTAACGGGCTTATTATCTTGCCCCAAAGCCAAAACAAAACCACGCTCTAAAATATTCTGATAAGAAGTGCTTTTTAAAAGCCTAAATGCAAGCTCCATTTGGGCACGTTGTTTTTCCACACTACGCACAAAAGCACGATGAAGGCGCGCCGTATATTCCTTTGTATTGCGTTGTGCTTTTTCACTATTTAACAAACGTAGCGAAAGACGTAAACGAAGAGTATGAAAAGAAAAACATTTTTTATCGTAGCTCACACAAAGAGCACGCTGTAATCGATTTGAAATTTCATCAAAACCACGCCGTGGTAGAGCAAAAAGTTGGTCGACAGTGGGAAGACCACGTCTGGCTGCACGCAACTTTTGTTGATGAAAATCAAAAGAACGTACAAGTCCCTTGCGCAAACGTGCCCCAAGAGACGCAACACACACTTCAAGATCAAGCTTAACGGGAACAGCCTTTTCTGCAGCTCCTGTAGGAGTTGGAGCACGCCAATCAGCGACATAATCAATCAAAGTCCAGTCCGTTTCATGCCCAACAGCAGAAATAACGGGAAGAGCAGAGGCATAAACAGCACGAACAACAGCTTCGTCATTAAACCCCCACAAATCTTCTAAACTTCCCCCTCCCCGTGCAACAATAATAAGATCAGGTTTTGGAATAAGTCCTCCTGGAGCAAGAGCATTAAAACCTTCAACAGCAACAGCTACCTCTCTCCCACTTGTTTCCCCCTGAACACGTACAGGCCAAACCAAAATATGTAACGGAAAACGATCGGATATACGATGAATAATATCACGAATAACAGCACCTGTTGGTGATGTTACAACGCCTATAATTCGAGGCATATAAGGCAAAGGTTTTTTCTTTTCTTCATCAAATAAGCCTTCTTCCACAAACTTTTTCTTACGATTTTCAAGAAGTGTCATCAAAGCACCAACCCCCGTTGGTTCAAGAGCCTCAATGACAATTTGATATTTCGATGACCCTGGATAAGTTGTAAGTTTACCAACAGCAACCACTTCCATCCCTTCTTCAGGAGGAAATTTGAGCTTTTCCATCACTCCACGCCAAATAACAGCTTCCAACCGTGCCTTATCATCCTTTAAAGCAAAATAAGCATGTCCTGAAGCATGAGTACCACGGTAACCTGATATCTCCCCACGCACCCGTACATAACCAAACTTTTCTTCAACAACACGCTTTAGAGCTCCTGCTATTTCGGAAACAGTAAATTCTGCCACATTTGTTACACCTGTTTTTTCACTAAACAAACTTACCATTTTTCAATTCTTTACGCCCGTTTCTGTGAATCTTTTTGAAACAACACAATCTTTAAAATTTTTATTTATAGCTTCATCAAAATATCCATAACACCGGCTAGAACAGCTTATATTTCGAATTTCAAACCGATTATCCGAGTTATAAAAAAGCTTGGAGCCGTTGTATGGGGATCTCCAGAGTTATTATTCCATCCGAAAGCTGTATCAATAGAAGTTAAAATATTCAATCTTAACATCCACACAAACACATCTTTCATAAGAACTCCTGAAATAAAATTCTCTACACAACATAGTAATCCATTCCTGATAAAATTCAACGTATTGCAAAGTGTTAAAGAGCTTTGCAATACATCAAATATATCATGATCATGTTTTTTATATTTTATAAACCTGATACCTTCTTATTTTTCAATTGCACTATAAAAAATACGTGGTGCACTATTCCAAACCCATTTTTTAACATCAGGTGTCATAGCTACAGTATGATACGTCTGATAGATAAAAGCATAAGGTCCTTTCTGCATAAATTCACGTTGCAAATCAGCATACATTTGCGCCCGTTTTTTGGGATCTTTTTCAAACAGCGCATCTTGAACCTTTTGATTCATAGTTTCATCCAAATACCCATGGCACCAACTCGCATAGCCTGTATTTTTAGCCTCAAGCCGATTATCAGGATTGTAAATAAGGCGTGAAGCCATTGTATGAGGATCCGCAGAATCATTATTCCATCCGAAAAAAATCGTATCAAAAGTACGTGCAGATAATTTTGAAAATAACTGCGTGCCCACAAAACGTTCAATTTTAAAACGTACCCCAACCTTTTTTGCATTGTCTTGAAGGGACTGAGCAATAGGCAGAGCAAAAGGATAAGGAGAAGTACCAGCAAAAATACTGGCCTCAAAACCATCTGGATAACCTGCCTCTGTTAAAAGTTCCTTTGCTTTTTGAAGATCAAGTTTAAAGGGTTGTCCTTCTTTTTCATCCAAAGCCCCAAGATTACCAAGAGGAATAAAACTTGCACGTGGAACACCAACATCTTTGAGAAGAGTCTTACCGAGTCCTTCATAGTCAATAAGATAGCGCATCGCTAAACGCACTTTTTCATTGGCAAAAATAGGATTTGTCACATTGAACCCCCATATGATCACGGATGGCTCTAACACTCTTTCAACTTTAATATCGGTTGTTGCTTGGAGATCTGCCAAATCCTCTGGCATCAAATTACGTGCAACATCGATATCGTGTTTTTGCAACAATAAACGTTGTGTTCCAGGCTCCGCGACATGGCGAATTAAAATCTTCTTCAATTTAGGCGCCTCACCCCAATAATTGGAGCTTGCACGCAATAAAATCCCTTCTCCAGGGCGCCAACTCTCTAACTGATAAGGACCAACACAAGCAGAATGGCTTGCCAAATACCGGTTTCCCATATCACCATTTTTTTCGTGTTTCATGAGTGTCTCACGATCAAGCAAAGCAAGAGTACGACTAGTGGCAAAATGGCTAAGAATAAGCTCTGCTGGATAAGGTTTATCAAATTTCATCACCACCGTTTTCTCATCCGGTGCTTGAAAAGCCTCATCAACATTCTGTTCTGTGATACCATATTCATTAAATGTCGCCGCAGTAGCCATCTTCAATTTAACAACCCGCTTCATGCTCCAAATTAGATCATTGGCATTCGCAGGACGACCATCATTGAACTTCAAACCATCACGCAAATGAAAAGTAATCACCGTACGCTGATCATCACTTAAAACATCCCAACTCTTCGCCAAAGAGGGAACAAGTTTAGCTGCGTCATCTTTAGCTGGTTCAACTAAATTATCACACACATTGACAAGAACTTCGTTACCATAACGGTCATTGATTTGTGCGGGATCAAATGTACTTATTGAATCAAGATTCCAAGCCATCACAAGCGTATCGGCAGGTGTTTTTGCTGAAACTTGTTGCACCAAAATCCCCAGTGCAATAACAGCAGAAACAAAAGCACTGCTCCCTTTCAATATTTTTCCTTTCAAGTTCATAGACTTTTCCTTTTAAAATTTATTGTATAAGTTCTCCATGCAACAATAACGTGCAAGAAATAATAAGATTAGACTTAGAAAACATACCTCCTCGAAATAAAATTAAAAACTCAACAGAAAACGATCTGATATAAAACGAAGGTATTAGGCATAACAGCATCTGTTGGAGATATCACAGTGCTTACAATTTGGGATATATCAGGCAAAGTTTCCTTTTGCTTCAAATTTCTTTTTTGATTTTCTAAAAAGTGTCGCGAAAACACCACCTCCGGTTACTTCAAGAGCCTCAATAAAAATTTGATATTTTGATGATTTTGAATGAATTGTAATTTGCTAAAATTGATCATTTACCCTCCTTCTCAAGAGAAAATTTGAATTTTTTCATCACTCCCCATAAAATAATACCCCAATTGCGGAGTGTTATCTTTCAAAACAAAAGGAAACATAACATAGGCATCATAAAAAACTGATATTCCTCTTTGCCTCCACACCAAAACTCTTCTTCAACATTGCAAAGTCTTTGCTCCTTTAACAATGCTAAATACCACAACATTTGTTGTACTAATTTTTTCAGCAAATGAATTGATCTCTTTTCAATTCATGGAAGTTGAAATATTAAGTTTTAAACATCCAAGCAAGCACATCTTTAATGAGAATGAAAGATCCCTTAATAGAAATCTTGCAAAGACACTCAGCAATATATCCTCTATTATTCACAATCTTCAACGTATTGCAAAGCATTTAAGAACTTTGCAATACGTCAAATATATCATGATCATGTTTTTTATATTTTATAAACCTGATACCTTCTTATTTTTCAATTGCACTATAAAAAATACGTGGTGCACTATTCCAAACCCATTTTTTGACATCAGGTGTCATCGCTACAGAAACATATGTCTGATAAATAAAAGCATAGGGTCCTTTCTGCATAAATTCACGTTGCAAATCAGCATACATTTGCACCCGTTTTTGGGGATCTTTTTCAAACAACGCATCCTTAACCTTTTGATTCATACTTTTATCAAAATACCCATGGCACCAACTAGCGTAGCCTGTATTTTTTGCCTCAAACCGATTATCTGGATTGTAAATAAGACGTGAAGCCATTGTATGGGGGTCCGCAGAGCCATTATTCCATCCGAAAAAAATCGTATCAAAACCACGCGCATAAAATTTTGAAAACAACTGCGTACCTACAAAACGTTCAATTTTAAAATGTACCCCAACCTTTTTTGCGTTGTCTTGAAGGGACTGAGCAATAGGTAAAGCAAAAGGATAAGGAGATGCCCCTGCAAAAATATTGGCCTCAAAACCATCCGGATAACCTGCCTCTGTTAAAAGTTCCTTTGCTTTTTGGAGATCAAGTTTAAAGGGTTGTCCTTCTTTTTCATCTAAAGCCCCAAGATTACCAAGAGGAATAAAACTTGCACGGGGAATACCAACATCTTTGAGAAGGGTCTTACTGAGTCCTTCATAATCAATAAGATAGCGCATCGCTAAACGCACTTTTTCCTTAGCAAAAATAGGGTTCGTCGTATTAAAACCCCATATAATCATGGAGGGCGCCAACACTTTTTCAACCTTAATATCCGTTGTTGCTTGGAGATCTGCCAAATCCTCTGGCATCAGATTACGTGCAACATCGATATCGTGTTTTTCCAATAATAAACGTTGCGTTCCAGGCTCCGCAACATGGCGAATTAAAATCTTCTTCAGTTTAGGCGCTTCCCCCCAATAATTGGAGCTTGCACGCAATAAAAGAGCTTCTCCAGGACGCCAACTCTCTAACTGATAAGGACCAACACAAGCAGAATGACTTGCCAAATACCGGTTTCCCATATCGCCATCTTGTTCGTTTTTCATGAGTGTCTCACGATCCAGCAAGGCAGCAGTGCGATTAGTGGAAATATTGCTAAGAATGAGCTCTGCAGGATAAGGTTTATCAAATTTCATCACCACCGTTTTGTCGTCCGGTGCTTGAAAAGCCTCATCAACGTTTTGTTCTGTAATCCCATATTCATTAAATGTTGCCGCATTGGACAATTTCAATTTCACAACCCGCTTCATACCCCAAACAAGATCATTGGCATTGGCTAATCTACCATCGTTAAACTTTAAACCATCGCGCAAATGAAAAGTAATCACCGTACTCTGGTCATCACTTAAAACATCCCAACTCTTTGCCAAAGAAGGAACCATTTTAGCTGCATCATCTGTAGCAGAAACGACCAAATTATCACAAATATTGTTAACCACTTCAATTCCATAACGGTCATTGAGTTGTGCAGGGTCAAATGTACTTATTGGATCCAGATTCCAAGCCATTACAAGCGTATCGGTAGGTGTTTTTGCTGAAACTTGTTGCACAAAAATCCCCATTACAAGAACAGCAGAAACAAAAGAACAGCTCTTTTTTAATATTTTTCTTTTCACGTTCATAGACTTTTCCTTTTAACGTTTATTGTATAAATTCCCCATGCAGCAAAACGTGCTTAATAATTAAGTTTAGACGAACTATAGGCTCCTAAAGACCAAGCTTTAAAATCTTCAAGAATAAGCACCTCTTGCCAATGACTCCTCCTGCCTACACTTATAAGCCAAACCAAAACATACAAAGGAAAACACTCTGATATATAATGAACGCTCACCAACAACAGAGCTTATCCACGATATCATAACGCCTACTATTGAAGACTATAAAACCAATATTTTTTCTCTATCTTGTTAAGCAAGCTTGTCTCTTATTTCTTCCGGCGTTTTGCATACCATCAAAGCACTAGCCCTTTCGGCTCAAGTACCTTAATAACAAAGAGCTTTCATAATAATTTGACGATTTGATAAAACAGGAAAATTCGTTAGTTTGCCAAGTGCAACGACTTTTATTCCTTCTTTAAAAGGAAATTTGATTGTTTTTCATCACTCCCCGTAAAATAACACCCTCCAATTGGTATCTCATCATCTTTCAAAGCAAAAGAAAATATGAACACCATAAAAACTGAATTCCTTGTGTACCCACCCATAAGAAAACTTTCCTTCAACATCGAACAACCTTGCACCTTTAGCACTACTAAATTCCACGACATTTGTTACACTTAGTTTTTTTATGTTACATTCAGTTTTTTAACAAATAAATTGATCACTTTTCAATTCAGAGAAATTGAAATATTCAATCTTAACATCCACACCAATACACCTCTAATGAGAATGAAAAATCCCTTTAAACGAATGTCTTAAAAAGACATTCAACAGTATATCACGCATTACCTATAATCTTCGACGTATTGCAAAGCTTGAAAATTTATACAATACGCCGAATATATCATGACAATGTCCTTCATCTATTGAACAGTATTGAAGACACGCTTATTTTTCAATTTTACTATAAAAAATATGCGGTGCACTATTCCAAACCCACTTTTTGATATCCGGTGTCATCGCGACGACGCCATATTTCTGATAGATAAACGCATAAGGTCCTTTTTGCATAAGTTCACGTTGTAAATCAGCATATATTTGCGCCCGTTTTTGCGGATCTTT
>NZ_JBHILP010000018.1:0-10837 GCF_042193375.1 Bartonella sp. TT67HLJMS | reverse complement strand
TTATGGTTATAGAAGCCGTAAGGATACTTTCATGCTTTAAAACTTCTACCTCTAAAGAAAACACATAAAAAGCTGCATACATGATGCAGCTTTTTTGCAAAATTTCCTGATTGCCATTTTGTATCATTGTCTCTCATATCAGATAACTTCGCCAGTCTATAATCCTTCAATACTCCCCTTTCAAAAAACATAAGGAGTTGCTCATCGCTGCAAATAGGCATTGTGCTTATTTTGAAGAGAGCTCTGAAAACTTCCTTTCTCAACTGATCATCAAGAAAAACTAGACAAAACGCGGGATATCCCATAAATACGCAGAAGGAAATTGTACCTTTAGCATCTTGGGGAGGAGCATTGTGGCAAAGAAAAAATCTATGATTTTCGTCCAAATGGGACTTTTCCTTGTTTTGGGCTTTAGCAGCTTTGCCGATGAAACGGCTCAAGTTACATTTGCTCTACACTTAGCAGAAAGCACAGCTTCTATTTCAATGCTGCTGTTTGCAGGGCTTATCGGGGCAATTTGTGCCGGACCAATTGCACCACGTCTCTTGCATCGCTTCCAACCAACACGAACAGTACCCATTGTTTTATTGTTTGAAGCATTCTTTATAGCCATAGCTGCAATCGCCAACCAATTTTGGGTTTATATTGCACTTTCTTTCGCACTAGGTTGTGCTGGTTCAATTTTTTGGTCCGCAATCCTCGTTTCCGTCCCAGAATTTGCAAACAATGATCAGCAACTAGATCGACTAAACCGCGTTATCCAAACAATTCGTAATCTTGGCTATATTGCCGGACCACTGCTAGGGGGTGTGTTGTATGGTCTATCGAACGGGCAAAAAGGATTGTTTGCGCTGTCAATCATGGTTCTTTTTGCCACCTTTATCACTCTCTTCTGTTTTAAAAGTTTAAAAATTCATGCGCAAACGACAAACACAGCGCAGCAAAGCAAAAAAGGGCTAGACTTAAGAGGTCTTTTGCGTAAAAAAAATGTTGTCTATGCTCTTTCTCCCCTCATCATTACCATCATCCTCACCTCTGCTCTCAACGTCTTATCGATTGTCCGCATTCGTACCGATCTCAACTTAAGCGCTGAAACCTATGGAGTGATCACAAGCATGGTAAGTCTTGGCCTCGTGGTTGGTCCACTCTGTTTCTCCAGCCTTTTTCATCGCTTTGGCAATGCCGCTGGTGCATCACTTGCCGCTGCAATCATTGGCTTTGCAATTTTCTGCTTTTCCCTCACACACATTGTGTGGCTGATGATGCTGTCATTTTTCATCCTTGGGAGTGCAAACGGTGTGCAAAATGCTCTAATGGCAAGTTTTATGATGAAAGCCATTCAAAAAGAACAGCGAAACAGTCAAATGCCCGCCTATCTCTTCATCATACAAACATCCGTATGCCTTGGCTTTCTTGGAGCTGGTTTTGTCCATGTTCATCATACCCAAAGCACACTGTTTATCATTGGCATCGCCACAATGATCGCAGGCATATTAGGTTTTATCTTGAACAGTGCCGTACAAAAAAAGGAACAGAGAGAATTTGAGAATGGTTAGTGGACTGGGCTGTTTGTCCAGCCAGCAAACAATGCCCCAAAAATGGCATGACAATCACCACCCGATCAAATCGTTGTATCTCTCATGCAACCCCATACCAACCCAATAGAATTTTGATAAACCACTCCTTAATGTAGAGCAACTAACAAGCCTCCCCAAAACTTGATATTTTAAAGTAAAAAAACGATAACATCATGCAACAAGATCCTATAGGCTTAAACTTTTACAATGGAACAGGCGGCTATGTGTGGCAACTGGCAGACTATATGCGACATGACTTGAATGAAAACATCCACACCTTTGCCTTACAAAAACCCACACCGACCATAGCAATCAATTCTTTTGCCGTTTATCCACGCAAATTAGCCCCCCTAGCACATATTCAATGGGCAAAAGATGTAAAAATAATAAAAAATAAACCAGCACTCATTAGCAAACGCCAAATTCAACCTATCACCGTTGTTTCCACCAAAAGCCGTGCTTTTGCTGGATTTGATTTGCTAACATTTGCAGCACTTCATAAGAGCTGTTCTGTTCAGTCCTTGAAAGAAATCAAACTCAATGGTTACCTTTTTGACGTGGACAGTCTTTTAATATCACTATTGCGACACGGTCTCATCAAAACAGATCAACAAGCCTTTTCAGAAAATGATGCAACGGCTCTTTTACGAGAGCCAACATATATTATCATAGATTCTTCTCTTGGCACTCTTGCCATTAATCAACTCAATGGGCGCACAATCCGGCTGAATGAAAAAACCAAACCTCTCTTGCAAAAAGCCACAACAGAAATGCATCTTCAACACCCCATAGAACAAACAACCACGTTTTTTATAAAAGCAGGAATGCTGCGATTGGTAAAATGATAAGGATCAAAAGATGTCCCTGATAAGACCCGATATGAGAACAGAAAACAGTGCTGAGCTTATTTACACGCTCATTCAAATGGCAAGACCGCACACAGTCATTGAAATCGGTGCGGGGGATCGTACGCGCTTGATTGCTAAAGCACTTCAAAAAGCGAAATTATCATGGCAACAAGATAAAAAGCTTTTAGAATCCTCCACTTGGGAAGAGCGCACAGCTTTGCTTGATCCTTCAGGAATTCCTGAAAATTACGAACCACAACTGATTACAATTGATGATTTTACAGCCAAAGGTCAATCAGCAGAAGAAGTATGGCAAGAACTTCTTAAAGATGGCATTAAAAAAGACACTGTAACATTTATCAATGAGAATTTCTTCTCTCTTGATGAAAGCACCCTCAAATCTTGGGGACCAATAGATTTTGCTTGGATCGATGCTGGAACTCCAGCAGATGATGTGCGATTTGTTATAACCCTTTGGGAACACATCACCGCTGGTGGTTATCTATGTCTGCATGAACCAACAATGACAACAACAATTGCTCTCAATGGGGCACAACGGGGTCAAAGTATCAGAACTCCTTTGTGGGAAGAAATTCTCTACCGGCTTGATGGCTCCTATGAGGCTTTAACACTCCCCGAAAACCACAAATATCGCCAAAGTGGTCTGGGGATTATTCGCAAACGCACCCCTACCGAACAAATTGTACGCGCACAATCGCTACAAGCAGAACTCATAGAAATCAATGAACTGCCCATTCGTAATGATCTTTTGCCCATGGGAAAAGAAACCCTTCGCAAACGCGATACCCGCAATTCACTGATCTCTGCCATGACCTCACCTACACTGCGCGCTGTTTATGCCGCCATTATCCTTGGTGCGAAAAATCTTTCCGAAGTCCTCAAACATGTCGATTCAGATGCGAAAAACATTCACAAATCCATCAATCGCCTTTTGAACCTCGGACTTATTCACAACACAACAGAAGGATTTCAAGCCGAAGAGACACTGTGGAAAATGCTAGAAAATAAACATGAGCGGAATAGGGAAAATTTAAGCGACCGCCATTTAGAAACAGAAGAGATGCTATCAAAAATTGCACAAGCCTTTCAGAAGCAAAAAATCTATAGCGAAACGGAAGTTTCCAAGATATGCAACCTCTTTACGATAGACTTTGCCCGATTACGACGCACTCTTGTTGAGAGGGGTTTTTTACAACGCCATGGAGGCAAATATCAACGCATGCGCTAAAAGAGAATTGAAAAATGTTAGCGAACTCTATCGTTTTTCTTCTATATTTCAAGAGAATGAATAACCTTCCACTAAAAAAATATAATTTCATTAAAAGGTTATAAAATCATTCATCTCATTCATATGTTGACAATCTATGGAGGGGTTAGTACATCCCCTTTATAAAGGATACAATGGAAAAGCAAGAATGCGGGGTGCCATTTGGTTATCAAATAGCATTAGAAACAGTCAAAATCATCAGGAGAAGATATGGGATCAAGGTCTCAATGATCTTACCGATTGTTGCGCAAACATCAGGAAACAGTGCTGTTGCTCAACCCAAATCATGCTCGATATTTCTAAAAACATCGTAGACAAAAAAATAACATTCTTGCAGTGGACTGGCTGGTAAATCAGGAAGGATACTATTTCAACGAAATGTGTACAGCGGAAACAGGGCTAATAAAACTTCCTCAAGAGATACAATAAAATGTATTTGATCATTTAACGACACTTCTATGGAAATTCCATGGGCAAAAATAAAATAACTTTTTTCATCTATAGCACAGTTTTTCTTTCTGAATTTTCCTTTTTCTTTGTACTCCCTCTGCTTGGAAACTCTTCTCTCATAACTGCTGCCAATGTTGCTTTTTATCTCGCTGGATCAGTAATCCTTGAAAGCATTCTCATGGTAACCACAACGGGTTTATTAGAAAGATTTTCGCGTAAACTCTTAATGGCTACCGCCTTTATTTTAAGGAGTAGCGCTTTTGTGTGCATTATCCTATCGCTCACACCTTCTGCATGGTTGATCTTTTTTACCTTAATGGCTTTTTCGAAAGCACTTTCCAAACCATTTTTGCGAGAAATTTTATCAGAACATCTCAAGGGAAGTGCTCTTAAGCGCGCATTAACCCTCTATTCATTTTTTCAAAACGCTGCGGTTGTTATCGCCCCTCTTGTTGCAACAAGTGCCATAAAGTACAATGCGTCGACCTTCTTAATGGCTTTTTTTGCACTCATTAGTTTGTATCTTTGTTTTCTATCTCTCAAAATTGTTTATCATTACCCCCATAAAACATTATCTCTTGAAAAAAACAAAAAATAAAGAATCCTTTTCTTTCTTCTTTAAAAACAATAATACATAATCGTTCTATTGCTTATTTGCTGGTCACGGCTTTGCTTTGTGCATTCCTCATGGGAATTTTCATCACCACCACAACACTTCTCAGTAAATTTGATAGCACTCTCGCTCCTTATAGTGGGATTTTCTTTTCAATTGTTGGCATCAGCATTTGTATCTGGCAGGGGGTGATCAATAAACATCTCACCCTTTCCGATAAAGCAACTTTTTATCTTCTCTGCTTTATGGGAAGTTTCTCCTCGTTTTTCCTCATAAGTGGGGTCTTTACCGCTGTGACTGCATTAGTTGCCTACAGTGTCTATGAATCTGTCATGGTTCCAGAGATATACTATCAAGCAGGGAAAACAACCGTATCTCTCTCTGCCAGTGTTCTTTTTAGTTATATTCTTGTTGTTTCAAATATTGGCCAAGCCGCCGGCTCATGGACAAGTGGATGGATCATCAGCCACTTCAACAATCATATCGCTTTCATCTTTTGCATGATTGTTTGTGCCTCCGCCTTTGCCTCTTGCCTTTGCCTCACGCAAACTAAAAAATAAGCAGCTTCCATGTCACATATCCTTTTTGAAAACCCATAGCACAATAAGAGTGCCTAAAACACTTCGCCATAAATCACTCAATTATGGGGAGTACACAACTCTGCGGCAAAAAAGCTCGAAACGGTCTTTAAAGATTGCTCTGTAAGCCCTATTGCCAATTGCCTCACAGCTTAAAGGATTATGGAGCGGATTTTTATTGGCACATGAAATTTGTCACCTTCTTAAAATAACATATTACCCATTTGCCTCTATAGTTGATCTTGAGACTTTGAGTTCAGCTATCGAAGAATTTTCTATCGATATCATTATATGCCTACCAAGTTTTGCGGATAAACTTATTACGATCTCTTGAGAAAAAATTAAAATCTCTCAAAAAAACCTATTTTCTCTTGGAGAAACCTTTCAAGCTTAAATCTGTGTTAAAAATAAAAGACTTTAAATCCCTGACTTAGGTATTAACCCCCTTAGCTTTACCACAAAAGAAACTGGTCCAATAGGATTCCAGTGTTCCAAGATTGCCAATGTTTTTTAGATAAACAGTAATGTTTACATCTTATCGGACACATTCAAGCGAAAACACATCCTGAAAATGATGCCTAAAAACAATGAATGAAGAGTATCCTTTTTTATCCTGATGATGCTTCATTACTTGAGCTCATCACAGGTGAGAGTGTTCATATTGCATAGGCTCAATCATATAACTGTGGAACACCACGAACATACCTTACACCTGAAAGGAAGAACACCAACCTTTTATAATATTATGGGCGCTTTAACTTCTATTCACGATTTAACAAATGTCTTGAATCTTCAAGGTTGTACTCTTTCGGCGAAAGACCATGCAACGCATTATCGTGAAAAAATTTGAACACGGGTGGATAGAGTTTTATTGTTCATTAATTCACCTGCACACCCTTAAAAGAAGCGCTCTTTTATCATCGCTCTCATCCTCTTATTTGATAAAAGAGAGTATCAATAAAGCGCAATTTTTCCATATTTGCTTTATGCGGAAATCTCAATTTATTCGCTCCTCAAGCTCTGAAAAAATCCCCCCCCCAAATAAAATCCTTTTTTCAAACTTCGCAATATCCTATAGTGCCTGATAGTGATTTAGTGGAAATTAAATAAGCTAAGATTGCAACTTCCCACAAGCGTTCTTGCGCTTGATTGTTATTGCCCCCATACGCGCTTTTTCATTTTTTTCAACGTCCATCAACAACAGTTGTCCTTGTCATAATCGCATTTTGAAGGGAATAAACAAACGATTTTTGCGGCTTTTTTCCCCAAATAATTCCCATGAAGAGAAGATAGAGATGCATTTTGTACTGGTGGAAGCCTCAACCTTTGACTTGGCTAGACTTATAGAGGCAGCAGAAACGCTCGCACTTCACTTACACCTCCTCACCCACAATAAAGATCTCTATTTTTATGAACTGGATTATATTAAAAGCGTGCATCTCAGTGTTATTGAACGCGATACATTTCATCATGCGGAAATGATAACCTATTGCAAAAATTTAAAAAACTGTAGTGGCATTCTCAATCTTACAGACACGTGGGCGACAAGTGTCAACGAAATCTCCGCCCAGTTGGGATATAAAACCCAAAATGCCTATGCGATAAATATCTGTAGAGACAAAGCTTGTTTAAGAAAAATCCTCTGTGAAAAAGGTCTCACAAAAGGACAAGTAACTGTTATTGAACGTGAGGCTTTCCAAGCCACACACGAGCTCTCCTATCCTGTCATTCTGAAAGACCCACAGGGAACAGACTCAAAAAACGTATAGTTTGCAGAAAATAAAACGGAATTTACCGCAATCATGGAATTTATAAAAAACCATACTTCCCTCAAAAAAAATCTCATTGAAACCTTCTTTACAGGCACACTCTACAGTGCTAAAATCATTAGCTATCGAGGGAAAACAAAGCTTCTCGCCCTCTCAAGCATGGTCATGTCAGACATGCCTGACTTTAAGAAACTTGCAACAGCTTTCCCTTAGACAAGAACATTGCGCAATTACAGGGAATAGAAGAGGGGATTAAAAATATCCTAGCAGCTGTTTCCTATCATGGGGGCTTTGCACATACGGAATTTATCATCACTGAAGGGGACTTCTTTAAAGTTGTTGAATAAATCCACGCTTAAGAGGCGTGCAAATTGGTGAAGCACTCTGCCAAACTTTTAACACCAATATCTACAAAGGATTTTTAGAATGTGCACTAGGAAGAAAACCTGAATTATTTCGAATAAGAACTGATCCCCAAACCTTTATCGGTCAAGTACTTGTCTATGCAAAACAACAGGTAAATTTCAGCAAATGCGCTTGCAACATGCAAGGAGCAAGCAAACTATTCTCTACCCATGTACCTTACAGGGAAAAACTCTGAATTTGAGAGACCAATCTGCATGCGCTGACATTTTATTGACCACAGGAACAAGTTCAGAAACGACTCTGTTAAATGCACTTTCTTAAGCAAAAAAGTAAATCTTGTGGTGGCAAAATAAAATGGTGCGTAAATTCTTCACTTTCAAGGCAAGCATAAAACTCATCCTCATAACAACTTTACTCAGCAATATTGGGATATTTATGGTTGTCCCTTTTTTGGCGATTTACTTAAATAAACTTAACTCTCTCAGTACAACAGAAGTTGGAATCATCATCGGAGTAGCTTTTTTATGCAAAAAGGCAGGCTCTCTCTTAGGAGGGGTGCTCTCCGATTATGTCCATGTAAAAAAAACAATGCTTTTAGGTCTAGCAACACGAATCCCTGGCTATCTCATTATTGGTTTTACGCATAATTTTTATATCCTCCTCCTCTCTTGCGCCTTCATTGGTTTAGGAAGCAGTCTATACACTCCTGCTGCGAAATCTTTTTTAGTAAGAAATGTTTCGAGAACTGAAAAAGTGGATGCCTTAGCAACAAGATCAGTCTTTGTTAATATGGGGGTTTCTATCGGCCCCTTGCTTGGAATGTTGATTTTTAAAATGCTCCCCTCCTTATTATTTAGTTTCGTTGGATTGATCTTTTTTTTATTATTTCTTCTGAACTGCACCTTAAAAGAAAGCTCTAATACTAACAAATTGGACAAAATAAATTTTTCTGATTTTAGAACGTTGCTCACCAACAAGACCATGCTTGGCGTTTCGCTTTTTATATTCTTGTTTACCTTTTTTTATATCCAACTCGAAAGCACCATACCTGTGTTCAGTGATCAGGTTTTTGGAGGAAGTGCTACTTCTTTTATTTTTGTCTTGAATGCTCTCATCGTGATCTTTTTCCAAATGTCTGTTTCCAAATGGGCATGTAAAGAAAACTCCAAAACGCCCAAAGTATTATCCTTTGTTTTGTTTGGAATCTCATTCCTCCTCCTCCACGCTCTTGAGCATTCTTATTTTTACCTCTTCTTCGCGATCATCCTCTTTTCCTTTGCTGAAATCGTGATCTACATACGCCTCGATTATGAGGCCACAAATATAGATGAACGCTTAATCGCTAGCACATTTGGAATCATGAGCTTGTCCAGTGCTTTCGGAGGCATGGCAGGAAGTTATCTTGGCTCCCTCTTCTACAACCAAGAATTTTTTGGATTATCGGTTTGGCAGATCTTGAGTATTGCCTCTCTGAGTACCGCCCTCCTCTCTCTCCTCACACTCAAAAATTCAGCAAAAAGGTAAGTTGATGAAAAAGCATTTTATCCTCTTCACCCCCCATCATGCCATGATTGATTGCACATCACTCAACGATATCGAGATGACAATTTCGGACAAGCCCCCCCCTCTCCACTTATATGAAGCAAGACTCTCTCTTTCTTTTTGCTTATCATAATATATCTTTTACGAAAAAAGATCATCAGCGCCATCCATAGCAAGAATAAACAGCCATAATCATCATAACATTGACGTTCTCATAACTTTTCCCCCAAAAGCTCTTCCACAAGCATCAGAATTGTCCAGACTTTAAAGGCTTAAAGCATTATCATGGAAAAACAATGGAACGAATACAAAAATAAATACGCAATGCATTTATTCCTTTCTGATCATGCAGAGTATTCTCTCAAATTTTCAAACATGCAAAGTGAGTTGACGACGAACAGACTCCTCGATAAACTCATCAAGATCAGCTTAACTGATAGCTTCATTTTGGAGGAAGAGGGGTTGTACACAAGAGAAGCATTTGGGGACCATCAGCACTTCCAATCACATTCATCCCCATATTAAAGCCATCACAAACGGGTGTTCATTCTCAAAGTCTGTGATTTATGGGGTAAAACCAACATTTTAAAGAGTATCTGTAGGGAGCATGATCATGCAAAAGGTGGATTCCTATACCAAATCAGAAAGGTATGTCATATATACCGTAATTATTTCCAGCATACTCCCCTTGCTGGACGGAAGCATTGTTAATGTCATCCTTCCTGACCTTGCTTTTTATCTTTCAGTAGAGGAAAATAATATACAATGGGTTGTAACATCCTATTTTCTTGCCACCGTGCCAGGATTGTTGATAGCAGCTTTTGTGCAAGGAAGAATAGGTATCAAAAGAACTTGGTTTCTTGCAAGCTTCATTTTTATGCTTGGATCACTGGGGGTAGGATTAAGCTATAATTTTCCAACCATTATATCTGCCCGTATCGTTCAAGGTTTCGGGACCGGTCTTTTGCTGCCCCTTAGCCAAACCATCATTGCCTTACAATTTGGACAGACACGAGTGCGCCAAGCCATGGGCACCATAGCCGTACCAACAGTTTTCGCTCCTGCCTTTGGTCCGCTGGTGGGCGCCTCACTTGCTCAGTATGTCTCTTGGCGTTTGTTATTTTTTATTAATATTCCGCTCATTTTATTGGCGCTCACCATTGGAGCTAAACACTTAAAGAGCAACGAAACAACAAAAACAAAATTTAACTTATTTGCATTTTTAGCGTTTTTCATATCGCTTATTTCGTTTTTTTATCTCACAGAAGCCAGAAATATAAAGAACAACACCTCCGTATATATCCTAGCACTTATAGCGGTGATATCTCTCATATTGTTCATTGTTTCTAATCAGAAAGCAAAAAACAAATTAATCGTCTTTAGCGGATTTCAAAATGCGCGCTACACATTACTCATGATCATGGGACTTGTTGCTTCATTTCTTTTTTATAGCTTCCTTGTTTATTTCCCACTAGCCGTTGCCATGGAACAAGCCCATGAAAATAGCCTTCTCATCATCGGCGCAGTCCTTGCTTTACAAGGGGTAGGTGCATGGATCGGAAGGAAATTTATTTACCAAAAATGGAAAGAAAAATCTCCCTTTTTCATGATAGGAATTGGTTTGGTGATATCAAGCTTTGGATTATTATGCTTCGGCTATAATATAAGCATGGATGGGGTTGGATTCTTGCTAAGAGGCATAGGGCTTGGCATCACCACCATTGTCTGCCTTTCCGCCCCTATCCAATATGTCAACAGTTTATACGTCAAAGATACAGCAGTTATCACACGCATATTACAGCAAAT
>NZ_JBHILP010000017.1:0-12499 GCF_042193375.1 Bartonella sp. TT67HLJMS | reverse complement strand
GCAATTGAAGGCGGCATTGGCATCAATGCACAACTGTCTCACAATTTCTCCCTTCATGGTGATGTAAGCTATCAACAAAAGCTTCAGAAAACTGGTATAAGTGGTGCAAGCTTTTCAGGTGGAATACGCTATCAGTTTTAAGGAAAGACTGTAAAAATAGCCTATCATTCTATTCAATATTAACAAAAAGGCAGCTCAATGTGCTGCCTTTTTTTGTATATTAAAGCCGTCTTTCTCTTTTCAAGGATCTCTCTTCTATTCATGTGAAAAATGCAGCGCAGAACATTCTTCTACGAAACTTATTCAATCAGATACAATAAACATAACAAGAGTCCTCCACAAATTCATGCGACACATTCAAGAAGAATGCTACGCTTTGTAAAAACACATCAAGCAGTATTCTTTATCTTAAACAGAAAACGCGTTTTAAATCCAAAATGAGGAAACTTTTTTCATTTTTGCTTATTGCTCCCAACAGCGCTTGCCCTCCCCTTTTTCCTTAATGCGGAAAAAATTGTAACCGATATTATGCGCCTTCAACAAAAATCTACATAAGCTAAAATTCACTTAAAATATTGTTGCTGAATATTCATTTTATATTTAGAATAAATATTTAATTACTAAATAATAAGCTAAAAAAAGAATTATTATTTAATAATACATTTTAATTGAATATAAATTATATTATCATATACTTTAATTTGACAGGTAATAATAAACAAAATAGGCTGAATCGGTTATTTTATTGAAAACCATCTATTTTCACTTCTTCTTATAAAGTCGGCGGGAAAATGAATGTTGGGGCTTTAAAAGGAGTGGATTGATGCCTAAAAAATTTTTTCTATCCTGCACAGCAATTGTGGCAGTTGTACTGTCTGGTATCCATCTTAATGCACAAGCTAAAAATCTTGAAATTTCAGAAAGTAAAAAAGAAGTTTCCAACGAAACCTATGAAATTATTCACGCAAAAAAAGGTAGCCAAATTATCGGCAAGCATTTGACGATAATCGGAAACAAAAAAACAAACACCAATATAAGTACAAATACGCACGCTATAACAGCTGAAGGTTCTAACACTACGATTGAATTACTGGATGGTACAACCATTAAAGGAACTGGTTCTAGCATTTTCTTCGGTCTTGTAGCAAAAGATGGTGCTACACTAAAAATGACTGGGGGAACGATTACAGTTTCCAACACTGGCGCTAAATTCTTGAACAGTAAGAATGCTGAAAACAAGCTAAAAGATATAATAATATCAAGTGGCAAAGGCAAAGCACCACTAAATTTTGCAATAGTTGCAGACAAAGACAGTGAAATCACTTTAGAAAATCTAAAAGTGAGTAAGGCAATGAATAGCGTCGTCGCAAATAATCAGTCTAAGGTCACAATCTCTGGAGGATCATTTGATGCAAAAGGCGCATCAATACATGCTCTAAGCAACGGCACGATTACTTTAACTAACAATGCTCAAATTACATCATCTGATAACGTTGGTCTCTACGCAGAAGGCTCAAAAGCCAAGATAACAATGACGGGGGGAAATATAACAGGAAAAGATGCCGCATTATCTGCAACCAAAGGTGGGCATATTCAAGTCACAGACGTGTCCTTAAAAATAATAAATAGCCCAACTTTCACTGTCAATGCTTACAATTCTGATACCATAATTGAGTTGCTCGGAAATACAACCATTAGCGGTGATGGAGGTGGACTTTTTGCAAAAGATAATGCTATGATCAAAATGACTGGAGGATCCATTAACGCTTCCTATATTGGTGCTAGCTTCAATAATAGTAAGAACGCTGGAAACAAGCTAAAAGATATAATAATATCAAGTGGCAAGGGCAAAGCACCACTATCCGGTGGTGTATTTGCATACAATGGCAGTCAAGTCACTTTAGAAAATGTAAAAGTGACTAAGGCAATGAATAGCGTTACTGCAAATAATAAATCTGAAATCACGGTATTGGGAGGGTCATTTGATGCCACAAAGGCAGCAATATCTGCTTACAATGGCAGTCGCGTAACTCTGACCAACAATGTTCAAGCTACATCATCTCATGGCACTGGACTTCATGCAACAGATTCAGAAACCACAATCGAAATGACGGGAGGAAGCGTAATCACAGAAAAAATGGCGTTGGTTGCAGAAAACGGTGGACATATCAAGGTCACGGATGTTGCGTTAACAGCGACGAATGATAAAATCGGAACAGTTGTCGCCGGCGGTCCGAACAGCATGATTGAATTGCATGGGAATACAACAATTAAGAATGCTGTAGTCGGTCTTCATGCACAAAACAGTGGAATGATAAAAATGATCGGAGGGACCATTACAGCTTCTGAAACCGGTGCTGGTTTCTACAATAGTAAGAGCGATGAAAACAAGCTAGAAAATGTGAAAATATCGAGCAGTAACGATAAAGAGCCTAAAATCACAGGAATAGGTGCCGACAAGGAAAGTAAAGTCACTTTAGAAAATGTAACAGTTACGCAGGCAAAAAGCGGCATAGCTGCGAATAATCATTCTAAAGTAACGGTTTCTGGAGGATCATTTGAGGGGAAAACCGTAGGAGTATACGCTGGAAACGGTAGTAACATTACTTTAACTAGTAGTAAAAAAGGCAATGTGCAAGTTACATCATCATCATCGAATAGCAAAGGACTCTATACAAATGGTTTACATTCCACCATCACAATGACGGGGGGAACAGTAACCGGAGAATTAGCATTAAATGCAGAAAACGGTGGGCATATTAAGGTCACAGATGTTTCTCTAACAACAACAAATGGCAATGGGGGAGGAGCAGGAGTTGATAGCGCTAATAGTATGATTGAATTATATGGAAATACAACGATTAAGAATGCTACTGTCGGGCTTTTGGCAAGTAATGATGGCGTAATTAAAATGATAGGGGGAACCATTACGGCTTCTGCAACTGGTGTTGGCTTCGTGAACAGTAAGAGCACCGAAAATAAACTAGAAAATGTAATAATATCAACCGGTAAAGATAAAAATTCAGGCAACGGAATACGTCTAGAGAAAGAAAGTAGACTCACTTTAAAAAATGTAAAAGTGACTCAAACAGGCAACAGCGTAATTGCAAATAATCGTTCTAACATAACAATCTCTGGAGGATCATTTGATTCAAGCTATGCAACAATATGTGCTCAAAACGGCAGCAGCATCACCTTAACGGACAATGCTCAAATTACGTCATATGATGAAGCAGGACTCTATGCACAAGACTCAAAATCCACGATTATAATGACAACAGGAAGCGTGACAGGAAAATATACAGCCTTAGAAGCAGATATAGGTGGCCATATTACGGTTACAAATGTTGCTTTAAAAGCAACTAATAATGGCAGTGGTGTAGCTGCTGGTGCAGCTTCCTCTGGCTCTAACAGTGTGATTGAATTGCTTGGAAATACAACGATCAGTGACGTTAAAATCGGAATTGATGCGCAAAACGATAGTACAATCAAAATGATCGGAGGAACAATTACTGCTTCCGAATCTGGCGTTCATTTGTTAAAAAATAAGAGCAATAACAAACTGAAAGATGTAACGATATTAAATAGTAAGGACAATACACTACTGATCAACGCAATAATTGCAAGAAGAAGTGCCATTACTTTAGAAAATGTAACCGTTCCGCAAGCAATCAATAGCATAATTTCAGATAATGGTTCTCAAATAACAGTTTCTGGAGGATCATTTAACGCAGAAGGTGCAGCAATATCTGCCATAAACGGCAGTACCATTACTTTAACTGACAATACTCAAATTACATCATCTGACGACGCTGGACTCTATGCAAAAGACTCAAAATCCGTCGTTACCGTAACGGGAGGAACAGTACAAGGTAAAACTACTGCATTATCTGCCCAAAATGGTGGACGTATTAAAGCCACGAATGTTACTCTAATAACAGCAGATAGCAACGGATCCGGTGCGGAAAGCCAAGATGTTAGCAGTCTAGTTGAATTATATGGCCATACAACGATTAAAAATGCTGAGATCGGACTTTCTTCAGAAAATGGCGGGATGATTAAAATGATCGGAGGAACAGTAATTGCCGAAAATAGTGCATTTGTTGTAAATAATAATGGACATATTGATGTGACAGATGTTTCTGCCACAGCAGAAGATAGAGGTATAGCATTTGAAAAATCCAAGAACAATAAAACATCAGAAATCAATTTAACCAATACAAAACTTCACATTAAAAATGGTACTGGAATTAATGCAAATGAATCAATTGGTAAAGCCAATCTCAAAAATTCAGAAATCCGTGCCAATGTTTTATTAGTAACCGAAGCTTCAACGAAAAAAAATGATTTCACTTTTACACTAAACGCCGATCACTCCATCTTAGACGGCAAAGTTAGCACCGAAAAAAAATTCAAAACAATCTTTGATTTGCAAAACAATACGAAATGGACATTGAAAACAAGCACAAATAAAAAAAGCCAGAACGAACAACTGCTTGATATTGCTCAAAGAGTACGTTCTGATATTTCTGTCCTTAACATCAATGACAGCTCTATTGTTTTTGAAGAGCCAACAGAAGATCATTATCACACGTTGCACATAGGATCTGGCAGACCAAATACTAAAAAAGTCTACAATGCTACAGGAAAAGCAGAAATTCATTTCAATGTCGAATGGAGTGATAGCGCTGCCGTAAACAAACAAAAAGCTGACCATCTTCTGATTCACGGTGATGTTTCAGGGACTACACTGATTTATATCACTGGACATTTAGAAAAGAACAATATTAAAGCAGACACTTCTGCTCTTACCAGTGTACGTGGTCTTTCACTCATTCAAGTTTCTGGAAAAGCAAATCAAAACTCTTTCAAACTTGCAAATGGCTATATCACAATAAGTGGTTCACCTTATAAATATATACTGAAAGCTTATGGACCAAAATCAAACCACAGTAAAACAAATACTGAACAAAACCTTTTAGGAGAAAATAAAAATTTTTGGGATTTTCGCTTGCAACCAGTACTGCTTGATAGCGACTCAAAAGTAAAAAACATCGTGCCATAAATACAAACTCTTTGATCATGCCCAGTGCTCTCTTGTATGCTGGATTAACCGATATGGCTAAGCAAAGTGCAACTGTTAGCCAATATGTGAATATCTGTCTTAGGGAAAGAATAAGACAAACGGAATGGCTTCTTCTTATACGCCTATGGAAAAACAGGAAGCTTATTTTTTGATAAGTAGTACTTCTAGTAGATATGGTTATAGCAGTGCTCATTTTCGTTATGCTGCTCTACAAGGAGCTGTTAACTTTGTCGCGCTAGAAAGAAAAAATATCTACAACACATTTTGGTCTTATAGAAACCTATGGACAACTCTCTTTGCACTCCAAAGAATATGCAAGACAGCAAGTAAGAGCATATTGAATAAATGGTCATTTCTCTCACCGCCTATGGCAGTAAACAGCGTGACAGTGGTTTCTATCTTGATACGCTGTTTATCCTATGGCTTCCTAAAGGGAAAGATCACCAATGCCCTCATTAATACAACCGCAAAATTGAAAAATGCAAAAATGTTGGCGATCTCCACAACTGTTGGCAAACAATTTGCAACGGGTATTCAAGGCGTAACATTCGAACCACAGGCACAGATTGCCTATCAACATTTGATGTTTGATACCATTAAAGATGCTGATAATCTGACCATTGACATGCAAAATCCTTCTCAATGGATGATCCTGTGTTGGTGGACGTTTGACAAAAACCATTGCCACTGAAAACAGCCGTCCTATGTCTTTCTATGGAAAAGTAAACTTAATCAAAACCTTTGGTGATGATCAGACATTCCATATTGATAAGTATTATAAACGTGATCCCTCTGGAAGTTCCGTTGAAGGTGGGCTTGGTATTAGTGCATAATTGTCCGCTAACCTCTCTCTTCATGGTGATGTCAGCTATCAACAAAAGCTTCAAAAAACTGGTATAAGTGGTGCAAGCTTTTCAGGAGGAATACTCTATCAGTTTTAAATTAAGACTGTAAAAAATAGCCTATTCAATTTAACACAAAGGCAGCATATTGCTGCCTTTTTGGTTTATTATAAGCTGTTTTTAAGCGCTGTTTTAAATAGAGAACAGCGAAATATTTGAAGACTGTCATTGACCATTAGATGTTTTTTACAAAAAATTCTTTTTATAAAGAATAAAACTGTAAAAAAGAGAACAACCAAAAGCAAAATGATATTGTAAAATAATGAGAAGCTTTTCTAGAAAATACAACATTACTATCTTTTGTTATTTCTCACAAATTTAATGCTTAAAATCCCAAAATAAAACTTTTGAACATAAAATGATAAGTAAAAAATAATGCAAAAAAATACATAATGCGCGTTATGAGTCATGCAGATGACTCATAACGTTGTACAACTAATAAAGTGAAAAATATGAGAGCTAAAACTTCTCTCAATAAATTATATCGATAAGATTTCACACTATAAAAAATACAAAAACTCTCTATTACAACAAAGATACTAAATACTTCTCGAAACCTAAAACAGAAAAATGTATTTTCTCTTTTGGAAAATCGATCATGCTCTTTGCTCTCTATGGACAATAGGCTCTATACTTGCTTCAAAAAACTCCTTTGTATAATCGTGTTGCGCATGTAGATTACGCAATTCATCATTGCTAAGCTCTTCAAGAATAATCCCTTTATGCATAATTCCAACACGTTCACAAATATGTGCAACAACAGCAAGATCATGGGATACCATCAAATAAGTAAGCTTTTTTCTCGCTCGCAACGATTTCAACAAGTTTAAAATTTCAGCCTGTACCGATACATCCAATGCAGATGTTGGCTCATCAAGCAACAAGACCTCTGGTTCAATAATTAAAGCACGTGCAAGAGCAATACGCTGACGCTGCCCTCCAGACAGCTCATGAGGATAACGATAAAGAAATGAAGAATCTAAACCAACGGAATCTAAAGCATCCTCCACCCGCTCCTTTTGGTTATCCATCCCATGGATTTTGAGAGATTCAGAAAGAACCGTATGGACCATTTTTCTTGGATGAAGTGATGCATAAGGATCTTGAAAAACCATTTGAATACAGCGTAAAAAATCCTTACTTCTTTTCTTTTCGACTTCTTGTCCAGCAAAAAGGAACTTTCCACTATAATCTGGAATAAGCCCCACCAATGTATTCAAAATTGTTGATTTTCCACATCCGGATTCACCAATCAAACCATAAGCTTCACCACGCTTAATATGAAAATTAACATTTTTAACAACTGTTACTGCCTTATGCCTATGACCAAAAGTTACAGATAAATTAGAAACATCAATAATATTCTCACAATTTGTCATGAGGAACCTCCTCAACACCATTAACAATCGTAGGATTATGTAACCAATCAGGATCACGCTCAGGAACAGCCAAAACATCAACAGGATTATCAAGCCGTGGCAAACTCGCGAGCAATGCCTTCGTATAAGGATGACAAGCGTGAGACAAATCAGAAGCAGGCAACTCTTCTAACACACGGCCTGCATACATCACCAAAATACGATCACAAAAATCAGCAATCATATTCAAATCATGACTAATGAAAATAAGTCCAGTTCCAGATTTTGTCACAAGTTCATCTAATACAGATAAAACTTGTCGTCTGACCGTAATATCAAGTGCAGATGTTGGCTCATCGGCAATAATTAAATCAGGTTTTGGAATGAGCATCATTGCAATCATCACACGCTGCCCCATCCCCCCTGATATTTCATGAGGAAATAGGCGCATCACATGTTCAGGATCACGAATATGAACAGATTCTAACATAGATATAGTCCGTTCCTGCGCTTCAACTTTTGAAACGCGGTAATGAATACGGTAAGCCTCCATAATCTGCTCACCAATCCGTATTAATGGATTAAGTGAATATTTTGGGTCCTGTAAAATCATTGAAATACGCTTCCCGCGGATTTTTCGCATCTGAGGTTCACTTGCGGTCAATAAATCAACATCCTCAAAGCGCATTTTTTTAGCTTTAACAATGGCTGCTCTTGGACTCAACCTTAGTATTGCGCGCCCAGTCATCGATTTTCCAGATCCGGATTCACCAACAATTCCAATTTTTTCTTTTCCAACAGAAAAACTAACGCCACGCACAACTTCTGAAATGCCGCGCGTTGTAGGAAAAGAAATACGTAAATCTTCTACTTCTAATAATTTATTACCCATTGCGTGGATCCAATACATCACGAAGACCATCACCTAAAAGGTTGAAAGCAAGACTTGCAAATAATATTGCACAGCCTGGTATTGCCGCCAACCACCAATTTGTCATCATAAATTCCCGCCCTGAAGAAAGCATCGCACCCCATTCAGGACTTGGAAGTTGAGCTCCCAACCCTAAAAAACCAAGACCAGCAGCCGTTAAAATAATTCCAGACATATCTAAAGTTAATCGTACAATCACTGAAGGAATACACATGGGCGCAACGTGAAACAAAATTATTCTCCAAGCAGAAGCCCCTTGCAAGCGAACGACAGAAACATAATCAGAAGAACGTATTGTCAAAGTCTCAGCACGTGCTAAACGTGCAATTGGAGGCCATGCTGCAATTGAAATTGCAATAGAAGCATTTTCAATCCCTGGTCCCAATGCGGCTGAAAATGCAAGAGCTAAAATCAAACCTGGAAAAGCAAGAAAAATATCGACAATGCGCATGAGCACAGTATCAACCCATCCGCCCATATAACCAGATACAGTTCCAACAATAAGCCCTATTGGACCTACAATAATGGTTGTAAGAAAAACAACATAAAGAGTAATACGGGAACCAAAAACAAGGCGACTAAAAATGTCACGTCCTAATTCATCTGTTCCAAAATAATGCGCCATAGAGGGTGGCTGCAACCGATGCCCTAGATCATTGCTAAGAAAATCATGCGTAGCAATCCAAGGAGCAAAAAATGCACATATGATAATAATACAAATAATAAGCAGACCGAATACAGCCGAAAAGTTATGAAAAAACTTAACCAGTGCGTGATAAATTCTTTGTATGTTCGCCTGAATTATGGAGCTTGGAACAGGGTCGTTTAACCAACCGCCCAAAAAAGATGATGATTGCGATTTATGATGATTACTTACTGTCATATTCAACGTGTCCTTGGATCAAAAATGCGATAAAGCAAATCAGAAAATAAATTAATGGCGACAAAGATAAATCCTACAAGTAAAGTACATCCTACAACTGCATTCATATCTCCGGCTAAAAGAGCATTTGTCAAGTAATGTCCAAAACCAGGCCAAGCAAAAACTGTCTCCGTTAAAACAGCCCCTTCTAATAAAAAAGCATAAGAAAGCGCAACAACGGTAATAACCTGAACAGCAGCATTCTTAAAGGCATGTCCCCATACCGTTCGCGCCCACGATAACCCCTTTACACGTGCAGTAATGATATATTCCTGATTAAGCTGCTCAATCATAAACCCACGAGTCATACGGCTAATATAAGCCATAGCACCGAAAGCTAAGATCAAAGCAGGCATAATAATGTGACTAAAAACATTACCAAAAGCCTCCCATTGTCCTTGGCTTGCAGTATCCCAAAGGAAAAATCCTGTTTTTGGTTCGAAAGAATATTCATAAAGAAAATCAATACGTCCTGGACCACCAACCCAGCCAAGCTTGGCGTAAAATATTAACAAAGCCATTAAACCGAGCCAAAACGTCGGAGTAGAATAACTTACAAGTGTAAAAACACGAACAACATAATCAATAAATGAATCGCGATACATTGCTGCAAAAACACCAAATGGAATTCCAAGACTTGTGCCAATAACAATAGCAACGGTTGCAAGCTCTAATGTTGCAGGAAATACACGCATAATATCAGCTAGAACAGGACGCCCAGAAGTTAAAGCATCTCCAAAGTCAAATAAAAATACATTATGAAGATACTTCCAATATTGAACAATCAACGGCTTATCAAGACCAAGCTTATAATACATTGCATCATAAGCTTCCTGACTGATATTATCACCAAGAATAGACAGAACTGGATCTAGAGGAAGAAGATGACCAAGAAAAAAAGTGATCGTCACCAACCCAAGCAATGTGATAAAAACTGAAATAAGAAGTTTCAATCCTTTGCATAAAAAATCCCATAAAAATAATCTTTTCTGCTTTTCTGATACAGCTCTTTCAGTCTCTGAAAGTGGCAAAACCATTATAAAAATCCCCTCTGTAGCGACAAAACATAAAGCAAATACCTTTTTTTATATAACGAAACAACCTCTTATTAAGCATGTTCTACAATCCTTCTCTATAACATGCTTCTTTTTATTTTTCTGCTTCATTGTAATAAAGTCTATAACTGTTCCAAATCCATTTTTTGACATCAGGTCCCATACCAACGGTATAATATGTCTGAAATAAATAAACCATAGGACCATGCTCTAGCACATAATGCTGTAAAGTACGATATTGCATGATACGCTTATTGGGGTCTTTCTCAAACAAAGCATCCATCACCATGTTATTAATATTTTCATCATAATACCCAGCGCGCCAAGCCAAATACATATTGTGCTTTTTTGTAAATGTTGGATCAGGATTAAACACGTGATTTAATGAGGCAGGATGTCCATCAGGATCGGCACTCCCCCACCCCATAATAGCAGTATCGTAATTTCCACCACGTACACGGCTCAACAATTGATTTTGTGCCATTTTTTCAATTGTCAGCTCAACACCAATTTTACGTGCATTGGCTTGAATAGACTGTGCAACAGACGACATATAACTAAGGCTTCCAACTAAAAGATTAGCTTTAAAACCGTTCGGATAACCAGCCTCAGTAATCAACTGTTTTGCTTTTTCCAAATCCAACTTAAAAGGCAGACCTTCTTTTTCATCCAAAGCACCAGGAACACCCAAGGACATATAAGTTGCCCGCGGAATAGCAATCCCCTTCAAAACAGTTTTTCCAAGACCTTCATAATCAACCAAATAACGAAGTGCCAATCTGACCTTTTCGTTTGCAAAAATTGCATTCTTATTATTTAATGATAGATAAATAATCTGGGGGCGCAAAACACGACTAATTTTGACGGGGCCTCCCTTTTTTTCAATATCTAAAATGTCCTCTGAAGAAAGATCACGTGCTATATCCACATCACCTTTTTCCAAAAGAAGTCTTTGACTTGATGAATCTGCTACGTGCTGCACAACAATCTTCTTAATTTTAGGCACATCGCCCCAATAATGCTGTGTAGCCTCTAATACAACTTTATCTCCTGGAGACCAGCTCACCAATTTATAAGGTCCAACACAAGCCGAATGTGTCGCTAAATATTTATTCCCCATATCACCGTTAATACTCTGCGCTTCAATTGTTTTCCGATCAAGCAAAGCAGAAGCATAAGACTGTCCAATAACAGTCAATATGAGCTGAATAGGATAGGGTTTATCTAATTTTAATTGCAAAGTCTTATCATCAAGAGCTTGAATATTTGTTTCAACATTGTTTTTATTAAATCCATAATCCATTAAAGATTGGGCATAGCTCAATCCTAATTTAATAATCCGCCGCATCGACCATACCAAATCTTGCGCCGTTGCTGTTCTTCCATCATTAAACTTTAAATCATCACGAAGATGAAAAACTATTCTTTTGCCATTATCTAAAACATCCCAAGATTTTGCCATAGCAGGGCGAATTTTTGTAGGATCATGCTCATCATATTGCACTAACGCGCTACAAATATTCGTCAATAACTCACTCGTCACAACTTCAACAGTTTGCGCTGGATCAAAACTACTCATTGAATCAATATTCCATGCCATCACCAATATATCTTTAGATGAAGCACTAAATGCTGATGCTATAGCCCCATTTAAAAAAGCTGTTATGCCTAATAAAACAGAAAATTTTTTCAACATTTTTTTCCCATTTTTTCCTATTATATTCTTATGCCTTTTCACACATAGCCGTTGTGATTTTGCTCTTTCATCTTTTAAACAGCATAGTATCAAACATCAACTTCATTTAATCAAACTAAGCATCTATAAAATAATTCTCTCATACATCAATCTATATTCGGGATGCAGAGAACTTGTAGCCACAAACAAAGATCTTCTCCAATATAACTTTTCTATATTCATCCCTCCTTAATAAACGACCTCCATCATATACAGCACAAACATCCATCACAGTTTCATCCTTTAAAAAACTGAAGAACTTTTACGTGAAAGAATATTTTCATCATGCAATTATGATCAAGCTATTTTTACCTTTGATAACACGAAAAGACACTTTTATTTTTCAATTTTACTATAAAAAATACGCGGTGCACTATTCCAAACCCATTTTTTGACATCCGGTGTCATCGCTATAACGCTATATTGCTGGTAAATAAACGCATAAGGTCCTTTTTGCATAAGTTCACGTTGTAAATCAGCATATATTTGCGCCCGTTTTTGCGGATCTTT
>NZ_JBHILP010000016.1:0-18987 GCF_042193375.1 Bartonella sp. TT67HLJMS | reverse complement strand
TAGAATGTTGTTATGGTCTTCTAAAGACTGAATGGCTGCTTTCTTTTGCTCGTCTGTGATGGCATCTGGCCATAGCAGTTCAGAAGCTTTTACAGTGCATAAGCGTGCTGTAATCACGGCGCGTTGATCTGCTTCTGTTGCGTCAATAGTGGCAAAAGAAATCCCTGCCGGTGTTTGACTGCCATCTGATGCTGCTGGATTAAGGGGGACATAGTGTTCCGTTGCGGTTATCTTTCCCATGACAGTTCCCGCTTCAATGAATGCTCCTGATGCAAACACCACTTCTTCGTTTGACATATCAGGGTCGTAGGGTCCAAGATAAGCGCCATTGCGTACGTCGTCATAAATAATATTCGTCATTTCACTGCCCTCCAAGCTGCTTCCCATTTTGCGTGAATCTTTGCCTTGCTCGTCCCATCACTATGAGGGGCATAAGGCGAGACTTTTAAAGACGCGCTTTGAGAGCTAGCAGCCGTCAACACACACTGGCGTGCTTTCTCGAGACTCATACCGTTTTGAATAGCTTTTGCTGCGTCAAAAGAAACGCCTAAGTGCTTTGCTTGCCTTTCAAGGGTTGTTAGTGCTTTTGCGCGCTTTCTTTCTTTTTCAAGAGCAGCTTTTATGTTTTCCTGCTTGTCTTCGTTGTCGTTGTCCTCATTTTCGTTTTCTTCGTCGTCAAAGATTTCGGCGTTTTTGTCGACGTCATTATCGTCTTCGTCCTCTTCCTCGTCATTGATGATGTCGACGATCTTTTCGTCATCCTCTTCTTCAGCGCGGTATTGTGTACGTGCCATGTGTTTTGTCCTTCTTTTGTTGTTGATGTTGGGTTTTGTGATATGGAATCCGTTAAGGCTTCCAAAGCTTGCGCAAGGGTCCCCTGCGCATCTGCTAATCCAAGCGTGACCGCTTGGTTGCCTATAAAAGTTTCTGCTTTTGTGTCACGAATTGCATCAGCATTTAAGCGTCTGTTTTGCGCCACCAAATCGACAAACATCTCGTAGAGCAGGGCGCAATCGGCTTGCATTTTTATCTGTGCTGTATCGCTCAAGGGTTCATGAGGATTGCCATGAACTTTGTGATCACCTTCAAAGACAAAGGTCCATTTATGCCCGTGTTTTTCATCTGCACGGGATTGGTCAAGATGGGCGCAAACAACCCCAATCGATCCCACAACACCCGTGCGAGCAATCCATATTTGAGAAGCAGAGCAGGCAATGGCATAAGCTGCAGAACAGGCAAACTCATTGGCATGTGCCCAAATGGGTTTATTGTATTGTTTTGAGAGTGTTTGAAACTCTTCAACTAAATCAAACACACCGCCGGCTTCTCCACCGCCGCTGTCAATATCAAGTAAGACAGCACGAACATCAGGTTGTGCAATGGCTTCACGAAAAGAAGCCCTTAAACCTTCATAAGAGGTTAGCCCCGATAAAGCCCCAAGCCATGCACCACGGCGCACAAGCGTGCCATGAACTGGTAGGATAGCAACATTGTTTTGTACTACATAAGTTTCAGGTGGTCTTAAAGCTTCCGTATCCCCTTGCGCAAAAGCCTTAGGGGGAAACTTTTCTCCCTCAAAAAGACGCGGCGCAAGAGCATTCAAAATGATATCAAGCTTTGTCGATGCAAGCATATGAGGAACACCAAAAAGCCGTGATGCCAAAAACGGCATGTCGAGATTATTCACCATTTGTATGTGCCTCACTGCCTTGGTTACTTTCATAAGTTTCAGAAGGTTCTGAATCTGCGGTATCAATTACTTGATTGTTACCAGAGGGCGCTGCCATATCCGTGTCAAAAGATAAGCCGCGCGCACGAGCGTCTGTGTGCTCTTCTTGCAGTTCGGCATGAATGCTGTCGATATCAAAGCCGCGCTCGGCAAGTGCCATGCGTCGTGTTTTCAAGCCTGCACGGATTTCTTCTTTTTCCGCTGAGATATCCTTGTTTGGATCAATCATTTCAAGCGGGGGCGCAAAGCTTTCACATTGAAGCCATGGCAAGGGACTTTCTTCCCACCCTGGCAAATTGACGCATCCAGAAAGCACTGCCATTTCAACAAAACGCTCCCAAACAATGCGGTTAAACTGAAAGGCAATAATATGTTCACGCCATTGTTTGACGTGCCGTCTAAACTGAATGATAGAGGTACGCACATTGGAAAAATTCCCCCGCGTAACGTCTCCAGTCACAACGGCATAAGGCATATTAAGTGCTGCACAAATTTTCAAGATATTGCGAAATTGAAAAGCCTCATAAGAGCCACCAACCTCAACAG
Source organism: Bartonella sp. TT67HLJMS (assembly GCF_042193375.1). Lineage (NCBI taxonomy): Bacteria > Pseudomonadati > Pseudomonadota > Alphaproteobacteria > Hyphomicrobiales > Bartonellaceae > Bartonella > Bartonella sp. TT67HLJMS. The sequence goes on along the minus strand of NZ_JBHILP010000016.1, from coordinate 16,712 downwards.
GATTTGAGAATGTAACCTCTTTATTCTCTCCTAAATAAAGAGATGCACCGGGCGCAATGACAGGCGCTTTGTATTCTTCTTCAATGTTGTTTTTATCACGATTATCGGATAATTTTTCGACGTTTGGTGAATTGTCCTTGACAAACGCCGCGAAAAGAGCCGCCGTCCTTTTTCTATCGAGTTCTGCGTCGTCATAGGATTCCAGTTGAAAGATCTTTGTCATAGCGCGCGTTATTTTGGGAGAACCGCGCAATTGTCCGGCAATACGGCGCTCTTTGATATGAATGACCATTTCAGCAGGGACACGTATGCGCTCTTGGCTCTTAAATGCACTGTTTGCAGGGCAATCATCATAGGGGTGATGTTCCCAGAAATGATAAGCAACACGCTTACCACTGGCGTTAAATTCAATCCCCATACGAATGTAATTGCCTTCAATCTCAGCAGGTCCATTGTAGGAAAGGTCCAACATTTCGGTGGGATAAACTTGCAATTGAAGAGGCACACCAGAGCGCCCGTAGAGGTCAACATAATGTAATCTTACAAAGCATTCTCCGGTTAAAAAGACCTCTCGTGCAATGGTTGCTTGAAGTCCATAAAAATTGGCATCTTCATCATAGTCCGCTTCATCAACCCATTGCCACCATAAGTCTAAAAGCTTTTTCTTTTCTTCTTGAAAACCTTCAATACGAGGATAAGGTTTAATCCCATCACTGACAGCCGCAGAGACCCATTCCTCTGTTGCAGAGCCATAAAGAGCTTCATTGTCATAAAGCCATCTTGAACGGGCAACAATGGTATCACCGCATTCTTCAATCGCTTTATTGATATGTTTTTTTGCGGGGTCAAAACCACCCATACGGCGGCTTTTGCTTGCCGCTTCAAAATGGGGATTGTGTTGACGAGAAATTGTAAAAAAGCCCGTGAGTTTATTGATAAAGCCAGCCATTAATAGCCTCGTGATATATTAAAATAGAAAACGCGTGAACGCTTGCGTCCTTCAAGGTCCGCTATTTGTGTGTTCAGCATCTCAAGCGCTCTGCGCAGTTCCTCAACAGAACGATTGCTTACTTGCTTATCGCCATGGCGTACCGATTGCGCACCCGAATAAAGAGCCTCTTCAATTTGTTCACGCCGCCTTTTTAAACTTTCCAGTCTCGAAAATTTGCTGTTAAATTGTCCTAAAGTTTCACCCACAAATTACCTCCAATCCCCTTGCATATAAGGATTCATCACCGTTCTGGATTGTTTCCTTTGAGGCTGTGCTGTCTGAGATCTTTTTGGAGCAGGAGAGGGGGCATGTCTTGGTGTTGGCTGCTCTAAAGAGCCTTCAACTTTAAGTTTTTCCAAACGCTCTTCTAAGATATCAACTTCTCGATTAAGGTTTATTCCTGCCGAAATCAGACCTTGTAAAGCTGCATAAGCATAAACCCTACAATCCAAGGCTTCATTTCTTGCCTTTTCGCTTTTTTGCCATTCAATGCGCTTGAAGCCTTTAAAATATTTGATGACTTTTCTTTCAGCGGTTAGCTGGTCAAAATATTCCCGATCAAGGTTTTTGTGAAAGTGTGTTGCACCAGCACCCGATGCTTCAGGACCGGATTTTTTAAACCGTGCTGTGATAATATCTTTTGCTGCATCAACACCAACAATATAGAGATTGATCTGTCCTTTGTTGTTTCTACTTGGACGGCGCGGCCATACTGCACGCCATCCCGCTTGCCCCTTAATCCCCCAGATACGTCGTCCCTCACGCGGGCGGACATAATTATAAACCGCTTGTGTGTGTCCACCACCGGTATCAATACAAGCAGCCGTTATCCTGATGCCATCTTTATAGCCTGGATGTGGCCAGCGTCTTGTAAGGTATTCATCCAGCTGGTCCCATACTTCAAAAGAAGAGGGATCACCAAGGATGACCTGATAATCAATATGCCAGCTTTCTTCACTGCGTCCCCATCCAACCACTTCAAGTTCTAAGCGGTCATTTTGCACATCAATGCCTGCTGTCAACACGACGGCTTGTTCTGGTGCCAATGGATAATCTTCGCGTTTTGCATAGAGGCTATCAGGGTCAACAACTTCGCCTGTTCTGTCTTCCCATGGCTCTCCAAGCACTGTGTTGACAAAAGGCTGCAAAAGTGCCGGATCATCCTTGGCATCTAAAAACTCTCTTGCGCATTCCCCCCAAGTAAGCCAAGGTGAATAGAGTGCCGAAATATGGTAAGAACGCAAATTCGGTCTGCTTGATTCACTCGTAGGCACCCAGCACACACCTCTTTCTTCACTCATGAGATCTGTTTTTCTGTGCTCAGCATGTTCATGACCACAATGCGCACAAACAAACACAGCTTTTTCGGGGGCGCCTTTTGGCCACTTAATTTGTGACCAAACAATGGGCTGTAGAACACCACATGCATCACAAGGGACATTGTAATATCGCTGGTCTCCTAGCACAAAATCCTTGGCGATACGGCTTGTGTCACGGTGTGTTGGTGTGGACAATTTAAAAATCTTTCTCTGCACAAAGGTTGAGGTCCGCTTTTCGGCAATCATCACCGGATCACCTTCGTTATCCACACTGAGAGGATAGGCATCCACCTCATCTAAAATCAGATAACGAATAGGCATGGAACGCAAACCAGCTGCACTGTTTGCTCCTGTAAGCATCAATGCCCCACCATCAAACTCTTTCGAAAACATTGTATTACCGCTGTCGCGTGCCCGCGCTGGGGCAATGCGTTCGCTTAAAGCAGGGCTTGCCATAATCATTGGGTCAAGACGGGTTTTTGATAATTTCTTCGCTGTCTCAACCGTTGGCATCACATAAAGGGCAGGTCCCGGACTATAATGAATGGCATAACCGCAAAAGTTCAATCCTGCTTCTGACATGCCAATCTGCGCCCCTTTCATGACAATGGTTGTTTCAATTGGCACGTAAGAGGAAAGGTTATCCATGATTTCACGCAAATAAGGGGTACGCTTTGTCCTCCACAATCCAGGTTCAGCACTTGCTACGGTGCTAAGGTATCTATTTTTGTCCGCCCATTGCGAAACCGTGTACGGTGGGTCCGGTTGTCTTGCATTATTGGCATGGGCGAAAAATTCTTCGACTGCATTGTCATCCATTATTCGTTTCTTGCAAGTTCTCTAACTCTGGAGAATGAGGATCATGAAAAGGCACTGGAATATTAACCGCCTCAAGTAAAGCGGTTCTCATGTAATAATCAATAGCACCAATAAGGCTGGCTGCATCACATCCAACTTGTGCAGCAATGCTTGCACCAAAACGATGCGGAAAATTCAACATAGCGTCACGGTGTGCTCTTCCAAACTCACGCGCTGCCTTTTTCATTTCTTCTCGATCAACAGTGGTTTCGCGCAATCGTTCAAGTGCAATCTTTTCGCTTTCAAGGGCAACTTGCATTCGCTCCAGTTTTATCTTGTATTCATTGGCTCCATCTGTAGAGGCTTGTTTGATCTTTGTCCGCGGTTGTCCATCAGGCGCTAAAAGTGAAGCAGGGCGCTTTGTTGGATTCTCATTCCAGATAGCTGTTGCAAGCGCTTCATTGACAGAACCATCTTCAAAAAGAGCCGCATCAAATTTACCTGTCTTTATCCGAGAAACAACCGCATTATGTGAAACACCCATCTTTTTTGCAAACGCACGAACCGATAGACCCTTACGCGTTTTCTTATTCATAGTTGCTCCTTGCCTTCTTCTCTGCCATAAGAAGTAAGAGTTTACTGTGTTACGAATGATTGACAATCGGGTATAATCGGGTATATATTCCGGTATGAAAACAGATACACTCCAAATTACACAAGAATTGTTGGCTCTCATTACTGAGATTGATGAGTTCAAAGGGGCATGGCGCGCTCTTGGTACTCTTGCACCTGAGCGATTGAACGCCCTTCGCCATATTGCTACTGTTGAAAGTATTGGATCTTCTACACGCATTGAAGGGAGTAAGTTAACAGACCGCGAAATCGAACAGCTTTTGGTAAACTTAGAAATTAAACGTTTCAAGAGTCGTGATGAACAAGAAGTTATCGGTTATGCCAAGGTTATGGAAACAATCTTTCAATCTTGGAGTGATATTTCTATTACTGAAAATCATATTAAACAACTTCATCGTGATCTTTTGTGTAATAGTGAGAAAGATCAACGACATCGAGGTGAATATAAGACTTTACGCAATGATGTAGCAGCATTTAATTCTCAAGGGAAAATGGTTGGCATTGTTTTTGAAACAGCTACACCATTTGATACACCATACCGAATGCAAGAGCTTATTACTTGGTTCAATAAAACCAATGAATTAAAGGATCTTCATCCTTTACTTACGATTGGTATTTTTAATGTAACATTTTTAGCTATTCATCCTTTTCAAGATGGAAATGGACGTTTAAGCCGTATCTTAACCACCCTTCTTTTGTTACAAAAAGGTTATGTTTATGTACCATATTCATCACTTGAAAGCATTATTGAGAATAATAAAGAAAGCTATTACTTAGCTTTAAATCAAACTCAAAAAACAATTTATACTAAAACACCCAATTGGGAGCCTTGGATACTCTTTTTTTTACGTGCTCTACAAAAACAAAAACGCCAATTAGAAATAAAAATAGAGAGTGAAAAAAATGCTCTTTTTTCCTTATCTGAATTGGCTCTTAATATTCTTGATTATGTGCGTAATCACGGACGTGTTACAACCCGCGATATGGTACGTGAGGTTGGTGCAAGCCCTAATACACTTAAAGTAACTTTTACATCATTAGTTGAAAAAGGTCTTTTGATACGTCATGGTGGTGGACGATCAACTTGGTATAGTGCACCTTAATTTTATTGCCTTCTTAACCACCTCCCCATTGTTGAGAACGGGGAGGGGAGATGTGTCTTAAGCTAAGCAGCTTTCACGACAGATCTTTCTAAGACTTGTTTTGCTTCTTTGATTAAAGCTTTATAATGTTTGCTTTCTTCTACCAATGTAAAGGCTTTGACAAGATGCATATGGAGAGGTCCATAAATGTAAACAGCCTTTTTAGTTGGAGACATTTTATCCCAATCTTTTGGGAAAGCAAAACGTATATCATCACAATAATCAACAGATTGGCTTTTTAGTTTCTTTTCACACTCAATAAAGTAACGACGAGCCTGTCGTCCTTTCTCATTGCGTTCAACCATGGAAAGCTCTTTCGCCATGTCTAAAGTGAGATGGTATTCTTTACTTATAACATTTTTACGTTTCTCATTTTTGAGAAACGTAAAACCATAATCTTGATTTTCCAAAAATCCATATTCTTTAATACGGCGTACAATCCAATCTGCAAATTTAGAGTTGACTTCTAAGAACATATATAATTCACGTGCGTTAACAGTTTGAACAGTTTCTTGTCCAATCATTTGTTCTTTAATTTCTATGAGAGTGTTCATGATGAACTCCTATTGGTTAGAGGTTTCTTATTGACATTCCAGAAGAATGCCGGGCGCTAAGAAACACGGCCAATAGTCCGTCGTTACGCTTTCCCCATAAAGAGTATTGTATAGCGTAACCACACCCGACAAGATCTTTATACGCTACAGCATATAATGAGTCAAAATCTTTAATGCTCAGAAGATAGATTGTTTCGGCAATCCATCCGCTATTGGTTTAAGGTGTTTCTTAGGCACCTAATTCGAAAATATATATTAACGCAAAAATGTCAAGAATAAAAATAATTTTTATCTAAAAATAATCGCGTACTGTACAGTGTACATATTGAAATTGTTATTTATCAATGTGTTATGTGTACAATGTACAGTCAATTTGAAAATTCTGTCGCTAGCGATAGTTCGCGCTCGCCTGCCCCGCAACAGACCCAACCCGCTGGGAAGTACCTTTTGCATTGATTTTATTGTATTTTTTCTGGAGAAAACCAAAGCGCAAGTGATAATCTGCTTTAAAAATTACAATTAAAGTGAGTAGTGTGTTGACATAGCTTAAGAGCATTATTTAGTTTTCTTATTGGCGGCATATTCTTGACGAGCAAGTTGGTACTGTATGTTGGCAATTAATCTCTCATTGGCTTTTTTTACAATAGTACTTGCAATTTTTGGCTTGGACATAACTCCAGCAATTGAGGGTCCTTCTTGTTTTGCAATAGGGAATTGATCTCCATCTGCTCTTTGAAAAACATTGTTTCCCATTTTTAGCGTAACACGCTTAGGAAATTTTCCACCGCAAATAAATCCATGGGGTAAGATTTCTTTCTTTCCAAACAGTGTGTAAGTTACGCCGCGTTTTGTTTCGTTTGCTTTAAAAAATTTAAGAGGTATCGGTGTTCCAGAACCAATGATATCTGTCTCAAGAAACCTTGCTGTTGCCTTTTCTTTAATATAAACACCTCTTCTTATACGCTTTATTTGGGCTGATGAGATGTCTGCAACTTGCTTTTCAGTGAAGCGTTCAACTTGTTTTGCTGTAGTGTTTAGAGCATTACGCAGAGCCCAATTAAGGCGAGGGGCTTGAAGGCTTGTGAAGGTATCTTTTGCCTGTTGAAGATACCATTTTTGGTGGATGATTAACTTCAACTTCTAAGCCTTTTTTGGGGTAGGTGACTTGGAAGCTTTAGATGCTTTTGGCTGTTCGAGTGGAATTTCCTTTGTCACTGGTTCAGACGATGTTTGTACGGCTTCTTGTTTTATCTGCTTAATTTGTTCAACTGCCTTGTCTGTTTTTGCTGTTGTCTTGACTCCAATAAAAGGTTTTACAGCATTAGCGCGCTTGAGACGTGCGTAGACTTGATTGGAAACTTCAACAAATGGATTATTGGGTGTTGATGGTTCAAAGCGAACAGTGCTTTTATTGTCTCCAACAACACACATTGGCTTAGTGATGACAGCTTTCATCATTGCTCCTTTTGAGTCATAATTAATGACATCATTAGTCAAATATTGATTTTTATTCTGTGAAAAATTGATTAGCCAGAATTATCAAGAAAACAGGGCTTTCTAGCCACGTTTCAAGTTCACATTTTACTGAATTTTTAGGGGATATTTTTGAATTTTAGACACAATACGACCAGTGCCGTGCTGTCATTAAATATGATTTTTCACATCATGTCAACAAAAAAATCATGATCTTGTGTTTTTTTTATTTTTTTACCTAAATATGGTGTTTTTAGAAACAAAAAGGTATGTATTGACACAGCCAAAAAAGAAGAAAATCTAAATATTAAGCTCGTGACGCGCTGCTGTTGCCAAAAAAGCAGATCTTGTTAAACCTCTTTCTTGTGCACAATCATCAATTGCACGTAAGAGTCCTCTTTCAATAGATATATTCGTACGTACCACTTCTGCATCATTTTCAATAAATGGGACTTGTATTAAAAAAGCTCCTTCTGACAAAGCTGTTTTGACAGATTCCCGTTGTATGACTTCCTCAAATTTTGAAGGAATGGGCACTATATCTATATCTTCACAATAAAGTTGAAGTGCTTCTGTTGCGTTTGCGATTAAATTTTCTTCCTCATCAGCAGCAGAAAAAAGTCCCTCAAAATCAGGAAACTGAACACCAAAAGCAGAATCTTCATCTTTATGAACAAGAGCAAAAAATCTTTTCATTTTTCTTCTCCTTTTTTTAACCAACCTGCTTGTTGTGCGATAGAACGTGCTGTACCAATCGGAAGATTTTTTTTTAGGATGTGGAACAATAACAACCTTACCATCTTTTTTTAATTTATGATGAGAACCTTTTACTTTGACAAGTTCAAAGCCATCACGCTTTAATTTTGCAATGATTTTTCGGCTATCTTGTTCCATTCCCTAAACTCATAATGTGTAAATATATACACATTTTAATGATTTTTCATCTGATGTCAATTCTTTTTTAACGGCTAAAGTGCTTATGAAGCGCATTAAGAACAATACGCAAAGAACTAACAAGATGTGTTAGCGATTGATCTTCTATAACAAGATATTGTAATGCAGCATAAAGATTATACTGTCTATAGAGGTGTTGTGCTTCTTTGATAGCCTCTTTCGTCACTTCATAACAATGAGTTGCTCTTGAAATCCACCGTTTTTGTGCCTCCTCATTTGATGAAGGAGTAAAGTTATCATAAATTGCATTAGGCAATCCTTTTGCACATAGGTAATTGTTTTTCACTTCAAGATATTTTTGCGCAGCATCATATTGGTCTTGATTGATTTCGCCTTGCAAATAAAGCCGCCCAATATAGGTGCTGGAAAGTGGATTTTTAGCCTCTTCTATGGTCAAGCCAAAGCGTTTGGCACGCATTTCAATTGCCAATTTATCCATGGGTTCATGCGGTGTTTTTGCTCGTGAGATGCGTCCATTTGGTTCTCTGATACATCCTTTAATTCGAGGACGACCACGTTTTGCACGTTTTTTTCTTTTTGTCATATTTTTTTCAATCAGAATGGCATGTCATCATTAAAAGATGTAGCATAATCAGCTGCACCTGAAGCGGCAGCATAATTTTGAGAAGTAATGGGTGAAGGGGTAGGGGATGCCGATTGCTCTTTTTTGGCATCAAGCAAATACAACTCGCCTTTAAATTGTGGTAGGACAATCTCTGTTGTGTAACGGTCATGCCCATTTTTATCTTGCCATTTGCGTGTCTGTAATTTTCCTTCTACGTAAACCTTTGAACCTTTGTTTAGATATTGAAGTGCAATTTTTGCCAAATGTGGATTAAAAATCACCACGGAATGCCATTCTGTTTTCTCTACTTTTTGATTGGTTTTTTTATCTGTATAGCTCTCAGAAGTCGCTATACTAAAATTGACTATTTCTGCTCCAGAATTCATTGTTTTGCTTTCGGGATTAGTACCAAGGCGCCCGATTAACGTCACTTTATTTAGCATATTTGTAGCCCCATTAGATTAGCAATTTATACATACAAAATCCTAGCATAATTTGCGTATTTATTCAATTATTTCAGTTTATTAATAACAGTTTTTTAAGTATTACATTATAATATTATTTGACAAATTATTCATCAAAAAACCATGTCACACAAATGGCACGGCTTTTCTTATTTCTGCTTTTAACTTTTCAATAAATATCCTTTTATTAAGAGTCTGTATCGAACTTTTTTGTTCGATTTATTGTTGACTATCGAACTTTTTTGTGCGATATTCATTTTATGAGGAAAGGGGGAGGCTAAATGAAACGAGAAGCGCTGCTTAGGGAATTACGTAAAGAAGCCAGAAAAAAAGGCATTCATTACAGTGAAGCTCCTGATGCAGGCAAAGGGTCGCATTATTTGGTAACTTTTGGAGACAAGACAACCGTTATAAAATCTGGTGAATTGACCCCACTTTACGTGAAAATAATAAAAAAGCAGTTGGGGGTATGAGTTACTCTCTCAACGGCTTTAATTTTTCGCTTCAAAAGCATTTCGATTATGGCGAGGAGACCTAAACATGGAGTACACTTATCAAGCAAAACTAGAATCTGATCCAGATGGTGGTTTTATTGTAACCTTTCCAGATGTACCAGAAGCAATAACAGCTGGAGAAAATAGAACTGAGGCATTAGAGAATGCTGTTGAAGCTTTAGGGTTAGCATTACGGAGCTACCCTATGCGTGGTCTGCCTTTACCAATGCCACAACAGTATAAAGACCTTGTAGAGGTTACGGTAGATGCGTGGAATGCTCTTAAACTTGCAGTGGTAGACGCCTTTAATGAAGCGAATATCACAAAAACAGAATTGGCTAATCGTTTGGATAAAAAAGAAACAGAAGCAAGACGCATTCTTGATCTAAACTATCCAACTAAACTTCAGACACTAGAGCAAACACTGACTGTTCTTGGAAAGAAAATCGTTATTAAAATCAAAGATGCAGCCTGATTTCTTCTCTACTTAAAAGCAGGGAAGATGATCATACTTCCTTTAAACTTAAGCAGCTTTTATAATAGATCTTCTAAAACTCATATTGCTTCTACAATTAAGATTCTATAACCTTCATCTTTCACTTGAATGATTCTAAAAGATACGAGATATTTGAGATACAAACCACCTACTTCATAATCACCGAGATAACTTAGATAGTATCGATCACCCATAAGACTATAAACGTTGTAATTGTGTTAGCTTTATGAATACCATTAACTTCCTTTCTTATAAATATGAAATAGATACATACTCAAAATTAGTTAATACAAATTGTATCGATAAATTTTTGCAGGAAGGAACGTATACTCTTACCGTGAAGAATCAATGTGCTACCTTAACAATTGAAAAACTTTCTGGGGAATCAAGTACCTACTATTGGGTTTATGTTTTAACAGGAGAAGAAAGTCCTTATAATCCTGAAGTGATTGATTCCGAAAATGGCTTTCAAAGCGTTCCTAACCCACGTTCTAAAAAACAAATTGAACAAAATGAACAATATTTTGGAGTTTTGATTCCTAAAAAATTCATTCTTTTTTCTTCAAGTAAAAAGCTAAACCAATGCTTGCAGTCACACTACAAAGAAAATTTCAAGGAAGAAATTAATATTTTACCTGAGCTTATTGATAAGAAAGATTTCGAAAAAAAATTGCATTCAATTAAAGAAATAAAACTAAAATATAAAAAACAAAAACAATTAGAACTTTTTGGAAAGCAATCAGCAAAATACTTAGTGGAGTTGGCTAAAGATTCTCTTGATGCATTTCCCACTGATGATGTTACTGAAATAGAACTCAGCTTAGATATCAAATTTAAAGAAGAAAATAATTTAAGGGAATATTTGTGGAATTTTTTAAGAAAAGATAAAGAAAATCCCATATTGCACAAATTAAATTTTGTGGGAAATACATATGATAAGTTCGATGTAATATTTAATACTGAGAGTTTTCAGCATAGAATCCCTATTAAAGCATCTAAAGATGAGAATGGCAGATATAATGAAGATTCTGTAAAAAAAGAATTGATATTTGAAATCGGAAATTTCACTGTGGCTTTATAATGGAACACTGCAGGGTAAGGATAGATATATTTATTAAATTGCGTGTATACAACATAAGAAAGAGTACACGGCATAAAAAATAATACCAAAGTACAATGTTTAAATACCAAACAGCGATATCTGAGTACCACATTACGGTATCTAATGAAAAAGGAAATTTGTGTTCCATATACCTAGAAATGACAGGCAAAGAAACAGTTTCTTTATAACTATTTGGGAAAATTAAAACGATAAGCGCTAAAATTATTATATTTAAGAGTCGGTGCATATATTGTTGTAAATCACGTGTTAGTTTCACCCAACCCGTTGTATCATCATCTTTATATTTTGGGTTGTTCTGCAACTCAGAAGGAATATTAGAATTGCATAAAATTGCAAAAATAGTTGTTACTATTATCAAACCAACAGACGCGAATGTCAAAATACCCTGAATAAAGTCAATATTTTTTTTAATTCCTGAAAAACATAAAAATATAAAAACTATAATGCCAAACAAGGCTCTTAGTTGCTTATCTGTAAACATACTCATTTCCTGTGAAAAAATTATGATTTCAATTTTTTAAATTATTTTCTGATAGAAGGCACAAACTACCTTTAGTTTTTTCGCATTTGCTTTCCTTTTAATAGCAACGTCTTCTATTGCATACAGTTTCTTTTAGTTAACCTCATCTATGGTTTATCTACAGTTGATGATCGCTTTAAGCACTAAAATCCTCTAACCTTTCATAAAGATTAAAGAAACACTCTATTATTTCAAAAATACACGAAAGAACTTAATGACTGCTGCAATATTTTTTTACATTAATACTAGCTATTTATGTGTTTTAAACAAATATTTTGAAATTTTCACATCCTAAAATTCTTAATTTGTATTAAAGGATTCACTTAGTTTATAAATTTGGTACTGCATACAATTCTAGGAAGCTATTATACCTTAAAAAAACTTTTTAGTCACTCTTAAAACGCATATCTAATCACAAAACCATCACCACTTTTCACTATTTTGCTAACCTGCAATATTTTTCACTGTTCCCCCAAGACCATTTAAAGTTTCTTCAAGCTCTTGCTTGTGAACAAGCGTTATAGGCGTTGAATGCTCTTTCGCTGCTTGTTCTTTCAACTCCTTTTCACGGAATCTCAAAACAGCATTGCGTACAAAATTGGCTTTTCTCAAAAGATCGTTTTCCAAATCACGACACAACCTGACAAGTTCACGCGTGCTCGGAAAAAACGTATCGGATAAACAATTTATTTCATCACATAAAATCCGTTTGACCACTGTCATCAGTGACCATGCAGAGACATTTTCCAAAACCATTCCATAGGTCAACGCCATTCCCTCATGGTCTGATTGTTGTGCTATTTTCAAACCACACGACAGCATGCGAATTGCTTTTGCTATATCCTCTTTACCTGCTTTCACTGCGAAGAGCTCTTGCAATTGATCACCAGCCTCTAAAGCAATCGATTCCTGCTGTTTCGTTAATTGGCTGCCTTCCTTCAAAATAAATGGACCTCTCGGGGGTATCATCGCATGAATGTGCTTCAAAGTACCCTCGATTTCCGATATCAAGGAGACTGTCTGCGATACGTTCCCCAATGCTTTTTTGCTTTTGAGTGTAATTTCCATTGTTTCCACCATTGTTGTTCGTGTTTTTTGTTTTTTCTAAATCATCAACCGCCTTTCGCACCCAGTTACGCCATGTTGCTTGCCAATCTATTTTGGTTGCATTTGCTCCGGCTTTTGAACGCCAATAATCTCGAAATTTTTCAATTTCGACTTTCACGCGCTCTGGAGGCAAGCCCTCTTCGATTGCAAAATCGTAATCGGGTTCAAAATCCTCTGGCAATCGACAGCCGCGATTAGCTTTCGCTCGTTTTGCTTTTTTGGGAACGTTTTCTTGCTCGTGAATGGGAGGTTGATTGTCTACACCCGTTGTGATTTGCTCTGATGTGGTTTCAACAGCAGCAACCTCTGTTGGCTCGTCAACCTGTTCGTTTGTTTCTAAACTTTCAGAACCAATTTCTTTTTTTGCTAATACGATAGTATTAGTTTTTTTATTATAACTGTTATTGTTTATGTTAATGTGTTTCATCATGATGTCATCATGACCTCGTGATGACCTCATCATGACATCATCATGGTCTTTTGATGAGTCATCTTTATGTTTTTTTCTCTTAGTATTCGCAGCTTTTATAGCTTTTTCTGAAAGTTTATTTAAATTCTCATTGCAATTTTTTAATTCTTCTTCAACATCGAGATTCCATAAACGACCATCTGCTAAACGAATAATATATCCTTCTTCTAGCAAAACATTCAAAGCTGTCTCAAATTTCTTTACTGAATAACCAGTGTAATGAGACAAAACTTTAATGTTACAAAAAAGAGGTTCACCAGTACGAAGCATGCGAAATCGCAATCTCGTATAGATATTACCTTCTACAGGAGGTAAATAATCGACGACCACCGCCCATTTATCGGCAAACAGTCTCGTCCATGGTATTTTACTGGACATGTATATCCCCTTCTTTCATCAAATATAAAATTGCTAAAGCATCTGCTTCGTTGTCGTCTTTAGGTACATGTCCTTTTGCACATACCGCCTTAATCATTTCTTCTTTTGAGGCGTTGCCTTTTCCTGTCGTTGCTTTCTTAATTGTGCCAACAGGAATGCCTTTATACGGTATCTGATGATGTTCACACCACGCTGTTAGAGTTGCTAGAAAGCCGCCATAAATATGCGACGCGTCTTTATCAACATGCCGGCGCATTTCTTCAAAATACACCGCGTCAATTTCATCAACAGACCTCTTTAGTTCAATAAGCCAACGTTTAAAGCGTAAATAACGCATACCACCGCCTTCAAAACGGCGTGATTGAAAATCTTCTGTATCGCTTGTTATGTGACCATCCGCACCGCATATCGCCCAGCCTGTCTTGGTCCCTAGATCAAGACATAAAATGGTTTGTGCGTTAGTGATCATAATCCCCCCTTAAGGCTCTACGTATTTATATGTGTGCTATGACAGAGCGCGTTGTGATTGCTTGTCTTGAAAAAATGTTTTTGAAAAAGTATCCTCCCAACGATTCTAAAAAAGTGGGGAGGGGAAAGATGCAAGAATGGATAAAGATATTTCTTACAGGTTTTGTGTCATTTGCTGTGTCGCTTTCTGTAGCGCTTATTTTAAGAAATAAAGACCGTAAAGAAGCAACCAAAATCCGCAAAGATGATTTAGAAAAAGCTGCAAAAAAACGAGAAGAAGATAGAGAATGGATAAGCAAGCAATTTGCAGAAAGCCAAGAACAGACGATAGCCCTTAAAGAGCAAGCGATATCGACAAAAGATCTTGCCAAATGGTCAGAAGAACATATTAAAATTTTGTTAGATAACAAAAGAGTAGAGGATTTAGGAACGCCACCTTCCATATATATAACTGGACCCCACTTGCCAACAAAAGGCAGGTGGACGCTTCTTTGTTTAAAGATAAAAAACAATGCACAAACTGTCATCCACGTTTTAAATATAAAGCTAAAAGATGGTTCTCGTTTTATTCTTGGATATGGCATCATATACAAACCTGAAACAAGATGGTGGCAAATGCAATCACCATATGTTAATTCTGATGCCAGTCCAACGTCACACAAATCACGCGGCCGCTGTGAGGAAGCAGAGAATTTTCGAACGGGACAAGAAATCGATGTTAATATTTCTATAGCTCCCTCAGAAGATAAGTACACAGGAATCCTTATTTTTGTGGCAGCGCGTGAAGAAGATATAAAAGCCCAAGTTACTTTAATCATTACTCATACATCCCCATTGAAACCAGAAACAACAATGACTGTAACTACACAAACCAACCTCATAGACTTTAAAAAATTGGATTAACTCAGATTCAGACACACACTGCATGCATCATTTATTAATTTGATTTCTTCTTTTCTTTTTTCGATGAGGTCATCCCTTAAGATATCAAGCTTATTTTTGACTAAGGCTGTAAACAAGATCAGCTCATTTAAGCGATAAAAAGATGACAACTCTTGAGAAAAATAATTATCAAACCAAGCCGTAAAAGCTTGCGTAAACACAGATAAAAACCATTGATTAAAATCATCGTACGGAAATAACGGAAAATATTTTCTATTATCACGCGCAAAGATACTATGCAGCATATAGACAAGACAACCTGTTGATGAGGGATCTATCCTTATTTCAAAACATGCATCTTCAGGCGAACGGAGACCATAATATATGGTTTCCTGTCCAATCTTATTAACAAGATCAATCAACTGGACTTTGCTTATAGTGATCTGTGGGACATCTATCATCTCTGATCTTTCTTTTTAAGAGTGTGAATGGTGCTGTTGCTGTTCGTTATTATCTGTAGGAGCAGCAATAAAAGCAGAACTAGAGCCAGAACATCCTTTCAGTTGTTGCAGCTTTAGATAATTTATTACGGAGATAGATCCTCTTTTTTCCCACTTGCAAACAGCTGCTTGAGTTACACCAAGCATTTTCGCCATTTCTGATTGTGTCCAATTAAATTTGCCCCGTATTGACTTAGCCAAATTCTTAAAATCTTCTCGTTGATCCATTTACAAGCTCCAATTACAGCTTTGTCTTATTTTATTCATATAATTATAGTTATATAAAGTCAAGGAAATTTATCTTTATCAACGATAAAAAAATAAGGTAAGCAGAAGTATGAGTAATAAATCTAATATCATAAGCACATTAAAAAAGATTTTGACCGAGTTTAACTTAACGCAAGAAGATGTAGCCAAACGGTTAAACGTAACACAAGCTTCAGTGTCTAAGTGGTTAAAAGATTCTGATCCACGCGGCTCTAATCGAGATGCCATTTTAGAATTATACAAAGAACTAAAAGGGGATAATCACTTAACAACTTTTGTTCCTCTTATGGGGTATATTGGAGCAGGAACACAGATAGATCCAAGCTTTGAACAAATCCCTGAAGATGGTCTTGAACAAGTAGAAATTCCTTTTGCTTTACCTGATGATATGGTTGCTTTTGAAGTTAAAGGAGACTCTATGCTTCCAGCTTATAAAGATGGAGATATGGTTATCGTAAGACGGCGCCAAATTAAAACAATAGAATCCTTTTTTGGCAAAGAAGCCGTTATTTTAACACATGATAATAAAAGATATATAAAGCAGATTAGCAGGGGCATGAATGGTGAAATAGATCTGCTTTCTTGGAATGCCTTACCCATTAAGAATGTTAAAATTGTGTGGGTTGGAGAGATATTTGCTATTTTGCCAATAAGTTCTTACAGCAAGATGATTCGGACTTATCGCTAATTATCCCCCCCTCTTATTTAGCAAGATATTATAATATTTTTTATAAAAAATATAACTTTTTATAATTTTTTTGCTTGCTATTTTATAATTATAGTTATATAAATAATTATACAAACCACGCACAAACAATTGCCAAGAGGCGTTAGGGAGGAGAAATTATGGAAAATCCAATTCTTATAAATTCTGATGAAATTTTATTAGTTGCCTACGATAAAGATCAAAACATTGCAGAGTCTGGACCACTTGATGCAAGCCAAATTCTAAGCATTGTTGATGAGGTAGATGATGCAATCCAAATCTTTCGCATCAATCCTTCTGAGAATAATTGTGAAGATATCTCTGAAGAAATTGCAGAAGCATATGTAAAAGAAAATATCGAACGTCTCGATGAAGATAGTGAGGTTCATTACTTTATACAAGAAAGTGA
>NZ_JBHILP010000015.1:0-30134 GCF_042193375.1 Bartonella sp. TT67HLJMS | reverse complement strand
TTATATAGAAATAAAATAATTTTTAAATTATTAAAATATTAAAAATATATTTAAAATTTACATTTAAATACTTACATTTAAAATTTATTATAAATAGAAAAATATTTTCATAGAATCTTTTTTTATTGTAGATAGCTATTAAGATATATTCTGTTTAGAGCTGTATTTTTAATTTTGCTAAAAAATTGAATATAAATTTTTGGGGGGCGATTTTAGATAAAATTTCATGTTTAATTAGTAAACAATATCAGTGAAGTTTATAGAGAATTCTTCACAGAATAGCGCATTTCTTATCCTATAATGCAGTAAAATACTGTTGTTTAGAGTAGTGATATAAAGCATATAAAATTTTACACATTAAGTATTTTTAGAATGTGTGGTGAGTATTTAGGGTAGGGCTAGCCCATAGAGCTTTATGTAGGTGAATCATATAAGTGGTCAGCAGGCATCTCTCTTAACAAAGTCGGATTGTTTACAAACCCAAACTTGCGAGGAATCCTCGCCTTTTGAGGTATGAAGGAGGAGGTTAAGTAGAAAAAGGGTAACCTTTAGTTACCCCTTTTTGAGATGTTTTGTATAGATTTTATTTGTTCTTTGGAGCGATTTTTTTTCTTATAAATATAAAATACATTATACCTAGGAAAATAAACCAAAAGATACTGTATTTTAAAGCTGTTAGGGTATCATGTTCTAATGTCAATAAATAGAGCATGAAAGCAAAAAAGACTAACACGATCCCGCACATAATGACACCTCCCGGCATTTTGTAGACGGATTCAGCATGTAGATGAGGGTGATTGCGACGATACACAATATAGCTAATCAAAATGACGGACCATACGAATAAAAATGCAATCGCTGAAATGCTCGTCACAATTGTAAAAGCACTTATGATGCTTGGGGATGATGATGCAATTGTGTATCCTACTAAAATACATAGGCAGGAAAAGAACAGAGCATTGGCTGGAACATGGTATTTGGAAAGCTTCCCTAAAATTGGAGGAGCACCTTTTTGTGTTGCAAGCCCATATATCATGCGGCTAGTCGAAAAAATACCACTATTTGCTGAAGAGGCAGCCGAGGTGAGAACAACAAAATTGACCAAACCAGCAGCTATTGGAATGCCTGCAAGCCAAAACATGGCGACAAAGGGACTTTTTTCTGGAACAATTTGATTCCAAGGTGTAACGGACATAATCACAGCAAGAGAAAGGATGTAAAAGAGCACAATACGTACCGGTATTGCATTAATTGCTTTAGGGAGAACTTTTTTAGGTTCTTTAACTTCAGCTGCCGTTGTTCCCGCAATTTCTATACCAACAAAAGAAAAAATGGCGATTTGAAATCCAGCAAAAAAACCTGTAATTCCTCGCGGGAAGATATTTCCATCGTTCCATACATGGTTAAGAGAGGCAACAGTACCATTTGGAGAGGTAAAGCCTGTAGCGATCATATAAAATCCAACAATAACTAATGCCAAAATTGCTACGACTTTGATAAGACCAAACCAGAATTCAAGTTCACCGAAAAATTTTACGGCAAGGAGGTTAAGGATTAAAAAGAAACCAATGCAAGCAAAAACAACAATCCATGGATTAAGTGTTGGCCACCAGAAATGCATATAGTTAATGATAGCAATAATATCTGCAGCCCCAGTCACAACCCAGCTTAACCAATAGTTCCAGCCTACAAAGAAAGCGATTCCCGGTCCTAGCATATCGGTTGAAAAATCAATAAGGGATCGGTATTGTGGATTAGACAGCAATAATTCTCCCATAGCACGCATTACAAAGTATAGGGCACATCCAATAATAGCATAAACGAGTATGATGGAAGGGCCTGCTACACTAATTGTTTTTCCTGATCCCATGAAGAGACCTGTTCCAATAGCTCCACCGAGGGCGATAAGTTGTACGTGACGGTTATCTAGGCCACGTTGTAGTTTCATCTGAGGACCATCTTTTAAATTTTGTTTACAGTTCATTTTTTGGGGGTTCCCTTTAATTATTTTGAGATTAAATTACACTGAAAATGCATCATTCTGTATCGAAGCATGATATAAATGAGGTGTAAAGAAAAAAAACGTTTTTTATGATTTTGTGTGGATAAAGACAAGAATATGGTTTTGAAAAAAGAGGATGTTTTCCTCTTAAATAACGTAGCAGATATTTGAATAGGGAGTTTTTAATTGTTATTATTCATAATGGTGAGAGTTTTAATTTTGGCTCAAATAGCGCTCAAGAGTTCTCATCTTAGTTTAAGAAACAGTTCTTAATGATAGAAAATTAAAATTATTTTTAAAATCACTTTTTTGTTTCATGAAAAGAGGAATATCATAGCTTATTTCTTCTAAAGTGATGAATAAGGATTTTGTTTAGATATTGATAACATTTTATAAAAGGTTGCGAGAAATTCACATCGTTTACACAAAAATCCTTGAGACTATGATAAAGAAATGCAGCGCAATTCAGTTATACAAAGAAAAAAACTGGGGATTGTATAAGCTCTGTTAGAGGTTGAGCTATTCATCGTGAGAGACAGAATCAGAAAAAGATTGCTCTATGTAGCTTTGCAATTTGTTATCAAAAGATAAAACTATCCAAAGACAATGAAAAAAGAAAACAGAGATAAAACTGTTCCTGTTGCTATATTAATCGCACCTTTTATACGCTGCTTTTTTAGAGCGGAGCTGGCAAATGATATAAAAATGGTCATTAAAGTAAACCATGCAAAGATATTGAAAGAATGTATTGTGACAAGTTCAAAGCCTTTTTTAATTCCACCGCCAGAAGACAAAAATTTCGGGAAGTCCGCTATGTAAAATATTGATACTTTGGGATTTAGTATTTGTGTCAAAAAACCGTCCATATAGCTGGTGAAAAGTTTTGTTTTACCAATAGCACTCTTTTCATTCGTTGAACTTCTTTCTTTTGAATTTAAGCTGTGTATCCCAGATTTAATCGATTTAAAGCCCATGTATAATAAAGTGCTGCCACCCATGAGTTTTACTAAAAGAAACAGCGTTTTGTTGTTGAGAATGAGCGCTGATACACCTAGTATGGAAAATGCCCCATGCACATATGTTGCTGTACACAATCCTAAAACGTTTACAAATGCGTTCTTTTTTCCTAATCTTGTTGCATTATCGATGATAAGGGCCATATTCGGCCCCGGTGAGATGACTAAAAAAATGAAACAATGAAAAAGGTCAGTATTTGATGATTCATTTTACCTTTAGCTCTGAAATTAATTGATCTTTGAGATATAATTCTATTCTGTCAAACTGAGAAAGTTTTCCTACACCCTGTGGAGTACCTGTGTATATGAGATCACCACGTCTTAGCTGAATGTAGTGACTCAAAAATGATATTATCTTCTCAAAGCTAAAGATCATATTTTTCGTATCGCCAACTTGTCTTGTTTCGCCATTCAGCTTCATTGCAAAGGTTATTGGGTTGTTTATTTTTTCCTTGTTTATGAAGTCAGAGACGTATGCGGCGCCTTTAAATCCTTTAGATAAAAGCCAAGGAAGCTTTTTTTCTTTCAGTTTTGTTTGCAAATCACGCGCTGTGAGATCAAGACCTATTGCTATGGCATCATAGCATTCTTCTGCTTCTGCCTCCGTGACCATGAAAGCATCCTTTGAGATTTTGAGCACAATTTCAGTTTCAAAATGGATTTCTTTGGAAAAATCAGGGAGATAAATTTCATTGCCTAAGATGAGTGAACTGTTTGGCTTGCTAAAGATAACAGGTTCCTCTTCAACAGTATTGCCTAGTTCATGAACATGTTCAACATAATTGAGTCCAACACAGTAAATGTCATTTCTCATAGGAAACCCCCAAATTTTTTATTTTCTTTTTGTATAGGCAAGAGAGAACTTTGCAAACAACATTTTTTCTTATATCACGCTTTGCGTTTTCTGAAAAAGAGGCATTGTGTGGGTTGATGGCTAACCGCGATGACAGCCCTTTCGCATTGTCTCTCTTTTGAAGAGTGCCCAATCTTATAGTCTTTGAGAGATAAGAAACATTGCTTTCATTTTGGTTGCTAATCGCGTGAAATTCCTTCAATACTTTAAAGGTGTTTTTGGACATCTACGCAGCGATCAGTAGGGTCTGAAAACCCTAAAGTTCGATCATAAAATGAGCCCACTCTGTGGGTGTATCGGAATTCTGGGAGATTTTGCTATGTCCAAGTGCGATGAGCACTAAAAGCAAAAAGCTGATTCAAACTCAGTACTTTCAGGCTTCCGGAATATGAATGCGAGGGCGCTTACACCTGCACAAGTCCCCTTGCTTTCCTTTGCGGTATGTTCTGATACATGAATTGGCAAGCATCGTAAAACACAAGATGATGCTGTCGAACTCGATGTTTCAGATCTCGCTCTACCAGCTACCAACTGATGCTCAAAAACTTTGAGAAAAAGCAAATAAAGCCTTAGCACATGCAATGACCGTGGTGTTTGCTACTTACCAATCAATCCAAGTGATTGCGGATGCGCAAAAGGAATGTGATTTATCCGAATTTGATTTGATCATTTGTGATGAAGCACACCGTACGACTGGGGTTGTGTTGGGAACAGATAAACGTGAATCTGAATTTATCAAGGTTCACGATAACAGCATCATTCGGGGTAAAAAACGTCTGTACATGACAGAAACTCCCAAAGTCTTTACGGATAATGCCAAAAAGAAAGCCAATGAGATCAATGCCGTTGTGGCATCCATGGACGAAGAAGAGCTCTATGGAAAAGAGCTTTATTACCTATACATTCTCCAAAGCTGTTAAGAATGAACTTTTAGCTCCTTATAAGATTATTATTTGGGGTGTTGATGAAGAGGAAGTCAGTCAATCCATTCAACATCTGATAACAGATGAGAATTATGAACTTATTCTTGATGATAAAATCAAGATCATAGGCTGTCATCACGCCCTTGCTAAAATAGATCTGAAGGTTGATTTGAGTGATGACCAAAATCTCATGCGTCGGGCTTTGGCTTTTTGTAAAGATATCAATACGTCTAAACGTATCCGCGGTACATTCAATTCTAAAGAAATACAGAAATAATTGTATGATCTTCATAAGGTCCATAAAGAGACTTCGCCTCTTGACTGTAAATTTTCTCATATTGATGGAACACAAAGTGCCAAAGAACGCAATAAAGCCTTTGATTGGCTTAAGGAAGATGCGCAGGAGAATGTCTGTCGTGTGCTCACCAATATAAGATGTCTGTCTGAGGGGGATGTCCCTGCTTTTGATGCGGTTATGTTTTTACATCTCCGTAAAAGTCATGTGGATGTGATACAGGCCGGTGGGGCGTATCATGCGTCGTGCAAGGGGGAAAAAGAGAGGCTATATCATTTTACCCGTTTGGGTATCTGCCGGTGTTTTTGCTCGGGAGATGTGTCCGTTTGATTCTCTGATACATCCTTTAATCCGAGGACGTCCATGTTTTGTACGTTTTTTTCTTTTTGTCATATTTTATCAATCAGAATGGGATAGCATCATTAAGAGATGTGCTATGATCAGCAGCACCTGAAACGCTAGCGTAATTTTGGGTAGTAATGGGTGAAGGGGTAGGGGATGCCGATAGATCTTTCTTTGCATCAAGCAAATACAACTCGCCTTTAAATTGTGGTAAGATAATCTCTGTTGAGTGATGGTCATGCCTATTTTTTTTTTGCCATTTGCGTGTCTGTAATTTGCCTTCTACGTAAATCTTTGAACCTTTGTTTAGATATTGAAGTGCAATTTTTGCCAAATGTGGATTAAAAATCACAACTGAATACCATTCTGTTTTCTCTACTTTTTGATTGGTCCTTTTATCTATATAGCTCTCAGAAGTCGCTATACTAAAATTGACTATTTCTGTAGCAAAATTCATTGTTTTGCTTTTGGGATTAGCACCTAAATAGCCAATTAACATCACTTTATTTAGCATGTTGACACTTACTTTTTTAATAATTTTTTCAATTATTTCAAAATGATATTATTATTTTTCAACATATAAAATTATGTTTTTTATCTTTTGATAAACATAAAGCCACATCATGCAAATGACATGGCTTTCTTTTTACTGTTTAAAAGCATAGTGTCACAAATGCTAGCATTGACCACAAACCTGAGCATCATCAGAAATATAGGAATCATCATAAATCCATGCATTACCACCAACCCAGCAATTCCCTTCGTGATTTAAGTTGCCCTCATGCTCTATAAACCCACCCAAGTCATCCGCCTTTACATTACCAAAGTCTCTTAATGCACGTATGCGATAAATGGTTTGAACTCGATCACTTAAAAGATCTTTCACAGTTTTCAATTGACACCCTATAAAGGCACTAGACGTTGAAAACACGGCATTAAGTTTGTCGCTATACTTTCCCCTAAAAAGGGTCTTGTATGACATAACCACACCCGACAAAATCATTATATGTCCTCACAAGCACAAAAGATAGTCAGTATTTTAAAGACATGGGAGAGGCTGTTTCGTAACCTATCCTATCCGCTTAACTCTAAGTATTTCTACACACTTGATACTTTCTTAACAGCATGACTTTGCAATTTTTTTCTTTTTTATACTTACCTAATTGAATATAAATCTCTTTTTCTAGCTTTCTGTCTATAAGGTCATAAGAATGAATTCTTTGTAAAAAATTATAAAATCGGAAATTTTACTATGGTTTTTTAACTGAGCAATGTAGTGCGTAAATGGACATGTTTATTAAATTGCGTGTGCTTAACATAAGAAATAATACACAGACTAAAAAGAGTACTAAAGAGCAATATCTAAGTATCAGTATCCAATGGAAAAGAAAACTTGTGCTCCACGTACTTAGAAATGATAGGCAAAGAGACCGTTTCTTTATAACTACTTGGGAAACTTAAAACGACAAGCGCTAAACTTATTAGCTTTAAGAGGCTGTGCATATACTGTTGTAAATCACGTGTTAATGTCTTCCAACCTATTGTATTGCCGCGTTTGTATTTTGGGTTGCTCTGCAATTCAGAAGGAATATTAGAATTGTATAAAATTGCAAAACAGTTGTGATTATTACCAAAGAAACAGACGCGAATGTCAAAATACTCTGAATAAAGTCAATTTTTATTCCTAAAAAACATAAAAATATAAAAGTTATAATACCAAACAAGGCTCTTAGCTTCTTATCTGTAACCATCTTGATTTCCTGCAGTTTTCGATAGTTTTTTGATCTCTCTATTGATCTCGTCTATAAGAGGTTCATAATTGAGAACGTTTTTTAAGAATAGCACCACCTAAACTCATGCTTTTAATTGTGCTTTGGTACTAAAATCCGCATTCTTAGGTGTTTTGTAATACTGATCAGCATCAAATTTTTCACACTCTCTTGTACCGTTTTCATATTCGTAGAGCTTGTAAAAATACTCCTCTGCCCCATCCCCCATGGTGCATATCCCACTGCTGTTGCAACAAACCTCTTTCGTATGGGCTGTTTACGGTTTTTTAAGAATAGATGTTTTAAAATGAACATGCTTTAATCCTAATTTTACAAATTTGTCTATTTGCCTCAAATTTGACCGTACAGAGCGTTTTATATTATAAATTTTTTATCATAAAATCTTAAATCGCTGTGTACGGTGCCTTTATGTCGATTTAAATGTACATCTAATCACAAAACGATCAGCACTTTTCACTAGTTTGCTAACTTGCAATGTTTTTCACTGTTCCTCCAAGACCATTTAAAATCCCTTCAAGCTTTTGCTTTTCAACCAACGTGAGTGGTCTTGAATTCTGTCTCATTGCCTTTTCTTTCAGCCTTTTTTCACGGGTGTTCAAAACAGCCTTGCGTACAAGATTGGCTTTCGCCAAAAGACTGTTTTCCAAGTGATCTTGTAGCGCATGTCCTTTTGCACACACCGCGTTAATCATTTCTTCTTTTGAGGCATTGCCTTTGTCTGTTGTTACCTTCATTTTTGTAAGCTATTGCTGAAAACGCAAATAGCGCATACCATCGCCTTTAAAACGATAGGATCCAAAATTGACAGTGCCACTTGTTATATTGCTGTTTACACGAGAAATTGTCCATTCTGTCTTGGTATCTAGATCAAGGCAGAGAATGGTTTGTGCTTTGATGATCATGTTCCCCCATTAAGGCTGTTGCGTATTTATATGTGCGCTATGACAGAGCGTGTTGTGGTTGCCTGTTATGAAAAAATGTTTGTGAGAAAATACTTAAAACTACTTTTTGGCCAAATTTTTTACTGCCATTAGAGGAAAAATAAGCTTAGAAGCAGTTAATCTTCGAACTGATTCTTCTTGTTTTTGAATTACATCTTTTTGTGTATGTATTATTTTATTTTTTTCATCTATCTCTTTTCTGAGCCTTTGCGTCGTTTTACAAGAGTTATGAAGAGTATAAGCCAACTCCAAATTAGCAATAAAATAGATAACAACTGCTATTACTAAACTCAGATCTATCTCCATTCTATACCTCACTTACTTTTCTTCGTATTATCTTACTCCTGTTAAGAGCGTGAATGATGCTGCTGGTGTTGGAGAAATCTTAGGATTATTGATGAGGCATTTGTTAGATGCAAATGACCTTGAAGAAGAGTTTAAGCATTACAAACCAGTTACAACAGAAGCTAAGCGAATTTTATCGAGCCCTGTTGTGAAAGCTGCTTAACGTTAAAAACATGACTCATTTCCTCATCCTTAAGGATGAGAAAATCAAGATTGACTGCCTCTCCACCCTAAAAGACGAGGAGGAGTTCAAAGTGCTAAAAAGGTACTTCAAAAAGCAGCAATGATTCGTATTTTACCACCATCGTGGTGCCGTCTGATAGCGTTATAATGGAGTTGCGAAAGGTGGTTGAGAAGGTGTTTTGATTTTTGTTGATTTTTAATAAATCATTGGGAAATAAGGGGAATTAAGATATTCTGGTGCGGACGGCGGGACTTGAACCCGCAAGGTCTTTGACCGGCAGATTTTAAGTCTGCTATGTTTACCGTTTTCATCACGTCCGCGATGAGAGTTCTCTCATAAGCTATATCTTTTATTGAATCAAGAATTAATGACAAAAGAAACATTTTTCATTTTTTTAGTAAAATTTTGACTGACAATAGTTTTCTTTATCGCTAGAAAAAGCTTTTATAATGTAAATAAAGCATGAAATGATTAGTGTTATGAGTCAATTTATTCAAGACGTCACAAAAGCTATGGTGGGATTGCATCACGTGTTTGCTGAAACACCACTTCAAAGAAATGATTTTCTTAGTCAAAAGTATGATGCAGAAATTTATTTAAAGCGTGAAGATTTAACACCGGTGCGGTCTTATAAGATTCGTGGTGCTTTCAATTTTGTTTCAGAAATGCTGAGCAGTCTATCACCAGATTCTGCATTTGTTTGTGCTTCAGCAGGGAATCACGCGCAAGGGGTTTCTTTTGTTTGTCGTTATTTTAAACGTAAAGGCGTGATTTTTATGCCTATGACAACGCCACAACAAAAAATTGAGAAAACACGTATTTTTGGTAAAGAATTCATTGATATTCGTTTGATTGGTGAAACATTTGATCAATGTTATGAAGCTGCGCAATCCTTTGTCGTGGAGAGCGGTGGTGTAATGGCTCCACCTTTTGATGATATTCGCATTATTACGGGGCAGGCAACAGTGCTCTGTGAAGCTGCTTTACAATGGAAAAAACTCAATGGAGAAAGTGAGCCAGATTTGATGATTGTGCCGGTAGGGGGGGGGGGGTTGGCAAGTGGAGTGAGCAAGTTTTTACATGAATATGGTTGGAAAACAAAGCTTCGTTTTGTTGAGCCGCAAAGAGCTGCAAGTTTGCTTGCTTGTTTGGAGAGTGGAAAACGCGTCAAGCTTGAAAATATTGACACTTTTGTAGATGGTGCTGCTGTGGCTGAAATTGGTGCGCTAAACTATACAATTCTAAAGAAATTTTCCCCTGATTCTGTCATTACGGTTCCTGAAAATCGTGTTTGTTCTACGATGGTTGAAATGCTTAATGTTGAAGGTGTGGTCCTTGAACCGGCTGGTGCTTTATCGATTGACGCGCTTAACAGTATTCCTCCTCAAGAGTTAAAGGGGAAAAAAATTCTTCTCGTTATTTCAGGAGGTAATTTTGATTTTGAGCGTTTGCCAGAAATTAAAGAGCGTTCTTTACGTTTCCAAGGGTTGAGAAAATATTTTATTTTTAGTTTTCCGCAACATCCTGGTGCATTGCGTCATTTTCTTTCCACATTATCACCAGATGATGATATCGTACGTTTTGAATATCTTAAAAAATCAGCGAGAAACTTTGGTTCTGTATTGGTTGCGATTGAAACAAAAAAATACGGTAATTTTTGTCTTTTAGAGGAAAAATTTCAAGCGTTAGGTTGGCGTTATCGTGATATTACTGATGATCAAACATTATTTGATTTCGTTATTTGAGAAACTGAAATTTTACTAAAACAAGAAGTACAATGATGAAACCTATTTTTTATTTGGTGCTGAGTCTATTTTTCTTTTTGATTGTTAATCAACAGAGTTTAGCATCTCAGCCCACAATAATACAAAAAGCTGAACTTTCAAGAGTTGTTGTTGATGTCAATAATGCTATAAAAAATAGGGATTTTACACCTATTTCTCGTTATATGCCTGAGCGACTTTATAAAGAGATGGCACATCGATTGAATACAACAGAGAGTGCTTTACGTAGTGATTTTCTTCAACAGTTGCATAGGAAATTTGAGAATTTGCCTTCTGGTGCTTATTATTTAGATAAAGAAAATATAGAGTATTTACAAACTGATAACGGTACTTTGTATGCTTTAATTCCAACAGTTCTTGAGATGAAGGATCGCATCATTCGATATAAAACTTTGGCGATTTTTGATAAAACCCAATGGTATTTAATTTATGGCGGTCAAAAAACTTTACAAAATCCAGTTTTTCTCGAGATTTATCCTGATTTTATCAAGGTACATTTACCGATGGACACAATCATCAAAAAGTAAACGATCTAAATATTGTTTTTTTATTCATGATAAATGTATTTCGTAAAGTTCTTGCTTTTTTATCATAATCCAAGGATAATGGGGATGAAGGCATTTAGGCTGGTTTGTTGGCTTTTTGTAAAGTGAAGTTTATACGCCTTTATCTTGATTTCAAGGTGCTCATGAGCTGCGCAAGCTGCTTTTTAAGCGTTGCTTCATTTAAAATGTCAGGGATTTCTCTTGCGCGGATTCTTGAGTGGAGAGTTCAGTTGGTTACTTGTTTTGAGTTCTTCAGCTGAGGAAAGATTGTATTTTGCCTATAAAAGAAGAAAATGTTTTTACAAAGTTAGGTTTGCCTACTCTTTTGATTAAAAATTTACTCATTGCTGGGATGAGTAAACCTAAACCTATACAAGAACAAGCTATTCCAGTAATGTTGAAAGGACACGATATTTTAGGTGTCGCTCAGACAGGTTCTGGAAAAACCTTGGCATTTGGTTTACCTATTTTAAGTCAGATTTTGGCTTTGGGTGATAAACGCTGTCCTAAAACTGCACGCGCTTTGATTTTAGCTCCAACGCGTGAACTTGCTGTCCAGATTGATGAAACGATTCGCACTGTGGCGAAGGGAGCTCATCTTTCAACATGTCTTGTTTTTGGGGGCGTGTCACGTTTAAAACAAATTAAACGTATGGAAGCAGGTGTGGATGTTTTGATAGCGACTCCAGGGCGTTTGAGAGATCTTGTTCGTGAAAAGTGTGTTGATCTTTCCCAATCTCGTTTTTTGATTTTGGATGAAGCAGATCGTATGTTGGATATGGGGTTTATTCATGATGTCAAGCAAATTGCAAAGCTTTTGCATCAAGAGCGTCAGACTGCACTCTTTTCTGCAACAATGCCGAGGGAAATTGCTGTGCTTGCAAAATGTTTACTCAATGATCCTGTTAAAATTGAAGTTGTTCCTCAAGGTACTACGGCTGTAGAGATTTGCCAAAAATTGTATTGTGTTCCTACGAATGAAAAAAAGAATGTTTTAAGTAAACTTTTGACAAATCCAGCTTTTAATTCCGTTATTGTTTTTACCCGAACTAAACATGGGGCTGATTCTGTTACACGTAGTTTGGCAAAGATAGGATATTCAGTCGCAACGATTCATGGGAATAAATCACAAGGTGCTCGCCAGTCTGCTTTAAAAGCTTTTCGTGAAAGATCTGTGCAGATCCTTGTGGCAACAGATATTGCTGCACGCGGTATTGATATACCAGGGATAAGCCACGTTATTAATTATGACTTACCAGATGAAGCTGAAAGTTATGTACATCGTATTGGTCGTACAGGACGTAATGGTGCATCTGGTGAAGCACTTACACTTTTTGATGAGAAGATAGAAAGGGAACGGTTGCGTGCTATAGAGCGCTTGATTCGTATGAAATTGGCGGTTGAGTCAGTTCCAGAACAATTTGCAGCGTTTCCAGAAAAGCCAATTTTGCCAGAAAGTAGAGAAAAAGAAAACGATAAGGAACGCCGTTTTAAAAAATCTAAACGTCAAAAACAGTTTTTAGGTCGAAAAGATGATGCCGCACAGTTGCAGCGGAAGAATTCTTCATCTCCAAATGAGAGGCATAAAAAAGCAAAAGCGGTGGCAAAGCGTGCAAAGCCTTTTCGTTTTCGAAAATCAGTTAAGAAGGCAGCCTAGATAAAGTCTTGAAAAAAGATTATGTACTGGAGATTTTTTACTTTTGTTGATTTATTCTCAATTGAAAAGAGGTAAAAAATACTCTTGCCAAAATAAGAAGGTCTTTTAGAGGTTTTCATTTCTAAGAAATGAAAACCTCTAAGTGTTTGGATTATTTAAAAATCTTTTAAAAAGAAATTATTATTGTAGAGGCGATTATTTATTTTCTTTATTTCCATTTTTTAAAATGGGAATGAAAATAGATTTTATTTATATAAAATTATTTTTTAAAAGATGTATTTTATCTTTAATGATAACTTTTAATTTTAAAAATTGATTTCTAATAATAAGCCATTGTTTTATATATAAATAGTTCATTATATCGTAAAAATTTTTCATTTTTAAGCTATTTATGTGGATCAATCAAAAGTATTCATTTGTACGTTATATGTGAAATTATCGTATAGATAAACATTTGAGAAATAAATAAAATGATTCTTATAAACTCTTTCAAAGGCAAGGGGTATTCCTAAGATTGAGAGTTGGAAAATAGTATGATGGTATGGCTTTTATTATAAATAAAGATGGGATGATTAATCGATTTCATTTTATATCATTTACGGGAGTCATTGTGAAATGGGCTTGGGGGGAATTTAAGAGATATCTCTTTAGAAAAGCGTGTGACTGCATAATACAATAGCAAGAATTCATGATTTCTGAAGGCTTTCTCAGGATTCTTAACAATTTAGCTTGTTACCTTGGTTTTTATTTTAAAACACTATTATTTGAGAAGATATAAAGCCTATAAGACTTTATGTATTAAATGTTTTATGACAGTGGGATGAAATATCCAGGGCAAGGTTGTTTGTAAAGCGTTGAAGTGGTTAGCAGGAGGAACAACCTGTTAGATAAGACGCCGGAATGTTTACAGACTTGTTTGATGTTTTTTGCTTTTAAGATGGGGAGGCGGTTATGTGGGATGTATGGAGATAATATATGCCCTGATTGTTGTTTCTTCCATTTTTCAAAATGATTGCTTCATGAGCAGGTTTTTAAGTTTAATTGCTTTATGGAGTACAAATCATTTTTTCCTTGGACAAAAAATTATATGAGATCTTTTTCATTGCTGATGGAGCTTAATAATTCCTTTTCGTGAAAGAAGCCCTGTTTTATAATGTGCAAATAATTGCAGCGCTCTCTGATAGAGGCGCGGTAGTTTGAAAAAAGTAATCTTAATTTGTGCTATTTTAAAATGAATCAATGGTTTTTTGCGTTCATTGAAAAAAACACATCCCGTAGGATATTGCGTTTCTACTTTATTGTAAAAACCTTATTCCATAGCTTTTATTAACGAATCTCTCACTTTAAAAATATATGGAAAATCAATAAGTTATTTGTGATAGAAAAAATGTGGCTCCCCGGGCCGGATTCGAACCAGCGACCAACCGGTTAACAGCCGGTTGCTCTACCGCTGAGCTACCGGGGAATGGTGCCCAATCATTTAGTTGAAAAGGCTATAGCAAAGCAATACTGATTTGCAAAGGATAAAATTACTTTTTTTAAAAAAATATGATAAATTGTGTAATAAGAGGAAAAAAGGCGAGAGAAGATTTCTACACCTTGACGGATGCGTTGCCTTCCCTTATTGAAACCTTTATGTTTGTTGACGAGGCCTCGTGGCGGAATGGTTACGCAGAGGACTGCAAATCCTTGTATCCCGGTTCGATTCCGGGCGAGGCCTCCAGCCGATTTTAAAAGAAACGGCTTTTAGGGGAGATGAGGTATAGGAAAATAGATTATTTCCCTCTATAGTTGTGAAGACACTTTTTTATGAGAGATCTACAGTTAAAATCTAATTGTTGACTGGAGCATCCTTTTTCGTAACGCTCATAGTTTAAGAGATCATTGTCGCTGTTTTGTTTATTTTTTGTAGGTTAGGAGAAAAGATTCGTTATGGTTGCAGATTTTGCTGAGCTTCGTCGCAAAATGGTTGACAATCAAATTCGTACAGTTGATGTAACGGATTTATCAGTTCTTGAAGCGTTTTTAACGGTATCTCGTGAGGATTTTGTATCGGAAGATATGAAAGTATTAAGTTATCTTGATACCGACATTGTTCTATGTCCAGTACAAGATGGGGTTCCTGCACGCTATTTGATGAAACCTGCATCTCTAGCGAAATTACTACAGCTTGCCGCTGTAAAATCATCAGATGTTGTTTTAGATATTGGTGCAAATAGTGGTTATTGTGCAGCGTTGCTTGCAAAACTTGCAGGGTCTGTGATTGCGTTGGAAAGTAATAAATCTCTTTTTGAACGTGCTCTTGAAGCTTTAGAACGTAATCAATGTGATAATGTGGTTGTCGTTCAGGGGCCATTAGAGAAAGGGTATGCCGTTGAGGGACCTTATGATGTGATTTTCATTGAGGGATCTGTTGATTTTATTCCACAAGGTATCTTTGATCAAATGAAAGACTGTGGACGTCTTGTTGTGGTTGAAGGGTACGGAAATGCTGCTGTTGCACAAATCTATATAAAAGAAGATGGAATCATTTCGGCACGTCGTGCTTTTAACCTCGCTGTAAAGCCTCTTCCTTGTTTTTTAAAAACACCTGGTTTTGTGTTTTAGTGCTTGTTTGTTTTGTGAATAAAAGATAATTTTGTAATTTATTTGGGGTTTGTTATTGTGTGTATTGTGTTTAGAGTAAACAAGAAGTTTCAGGTGTGTTTATTACTGGTGTTGAGTATTTTACTATCAGATACTGTTTGTGCTGAAACATTGATGGATGCCTTTTCTAAGGCTTATAAGCATAATGCTAAGTTGAATAGTGAACGTGCAGCTGTGCGTATATCCAGTGATGATGTTGTCATTGCGCGATCAGGGTTATTGCCTCAAGTTGAGGGGGTTGGGAGCTATGGTCGGAATAAGCCTTTTACAGGTCCTTATGTCACTTCTGGATCTATAGGCGTGAGATTAAATCAAAGATTATTTGATGGTTTTATCACGCAAAATATCTTTTCTTCAGCTCAAGTTAAGTTGCAGGCTCAGCGTGAATATCTTCGTAATGTTGAACAAAATACGTTTCTGGAGACAGTGACCGCTTATGCTAATGTCTATCACGCACGTCGTGTTGCCGATCTTCGGAGAGAAAATTTGGCAGCTCTTGAAGAACAAGTTCGTTCCAATAAAGCAAAATTTGATGTGGGTGAAGGAGGGCATGTTGATCTTGCTCAAGCTCAAGCTGCACGTTCCGTGGCTGTTTCAGAGCTGAGTCTTGCTCGTGCTGATGTAAAAGCAGCAGAGGCAGTGTATCGACAAGTTATTGGTTCTGATCCTGAAAAGTTAAAACGCCCACCCGTAGCCAAAGATTTTCCCGTCAACCTTGATATGGCTTACCAAATGAGCGTTGTGATGCATCCAGCAATCCTTTATGCTAAATATTTAGTCGATGCGAGTGTTTACAATGTAAAGGCGAAAGAAGGAGCATTGCTCCCTAAAGTTGATTTTTCTGCAACAGCATCTTATAATCGAATCTACAGCGGTGCTGGAGAGGATGGAGTTTCTAAATCAATAGGATTGTCAGTAAGTGTCCCAATCTTTGAAGGAGGGCGTACGTCTGCGCAAATTCGTCAATCAAGGGAACAGCTTGGACAGGCGCAGCTTCAACTCGATTTGGCGCATAGTAATACTAGGCAAGTACTTACTTCTGCTTGGTTTCAGTTAGAGGGCGCGCGCTCATCTGTTATTGCTTACCGTGAAAGTGTTCGTGCTGCTGAAATTGCTCTGAAAGGCCGTGTTCAAGAAAATCGCGTAGGGCAAGCAACGACGCTGGATGTTTTAAATTCTCGTACTCAATTGATTAATGCTCAGATTGCGCTTGCAATGGCGGAGCGTAATGCTGTTGTGGCAAGCTATAGTGTTCAATCTTCTATTGGTAGATTGACTGCAAATTATTTAGGTTTAAAAACAATTAAATATATCCGATAATGCATAAAAGTATCTCTTTAATCTTAAATTATTTTAGTTTTTAAAAGATTAGTAAATCAATAGTTGAATATGTTTAAAAATAGAACGGTGAGATGTTATTTTTATAAGTGTAGAAAATTGTGTGTAGCGCCCTCTTTATGACAAGCATATTTGAAAATATCGCGGGAGGCATGTTGATCTTATGATTCTTTTGCATACACTGAAAGTATGATTCTATTTGTTGTTGCGTCTTTGAGAGGTTGTAAAGTATGGTACAGAGTTCAAGCGTGTTACGTGAGCCAAGTATGGATGAAATTTTAACATCTATTCGTGAAATAATCGAAGAAAATGCGGTTCAATCTGATCACTTTTTAAATGAAGATGTTGCAGTGAATGCTTCGGAAGGTCGTTCAGAAGCTGCATCAGAGGGTATTTATGATACAACCTTATCGGTTGATGATGCTATGAAAGCTTTAGCTGATCGTATTGGTCTTTCTTCTGAAAATCAAGGGGGGAAGGTAACGCAAGAGAAAGAGGATATAGAGGCAGAAAATAATACAGTTGGTATGGATATGCAAAAGATGAAGCTTTCTTCTGAAGAACGGAATTCTGTTTATAAAGCAAAAGAATATGAAGATGAGATAAGGAAATCACAGTCAGAAGCTAGAGGGGATGGTCATGTGGAATTGTCTGCATATTGTATTTCTTCTGCAGAAAAGATTGCAAAGGATGTGTTGCGTCCGGCTATAGCAGAATGGTTACAGTCTAAATTGCCTATTTTGCTGGAAGATATTTTGCGTGAAGAGATTGTGAAAGCGATTAAAAAATCATCTTAATTATTCTTATGTTTTTCATTTTATGAGAATTTTGTTTGCGATTTTGCGAGCTCTCTAGTGAATGGCTGAAAATCACGGGTTTTTGATCGGGATTTGATCATGTATTGTGTTTTTCAGCGGCGTTATGGATGGATAGAATGTTAGAAAAAAACTATGATGCTGCCTCTATAGAGCAACGGGTTGCAAAGAGATGGGAGACTCGTGGGGCTTTTAAAGTGGGAGCTGGTTCTAAAAGCGATGCAGAGCCTTTTTGCGTTATGCTTCCACCTCCTAATGTTACGGGCTCACTTCATATGGGGCACGCGCTCAATACGACAATTCAAGATATAATAGTCAGATTTCAGCGGATGCGTGGCAGAAATGTCTTGTGGCAGCCTGGTATGGATCATGCTGGGATTGCTACACAAATGGTTGTAGAGCGTCAACTTGCAGAACGCCAAGAGCCAACGCGTCAAGAAATGGGGAGAGAAAAGTTTATTGAGCGTATTTGGGAGTGGCGTTATGAAACTGGAGGCGTTATTGCAAACCAGTTGCGTCGCCTTGGGGTTTCATGTGATTGGTCGCGTGAGCGGTTTACAATGGATGAGGGGTTGTCGCAGGCAGTTCGTGAAGTCTTTGTCACGCTTTATAAGCAAGGGTTGATATATAGGGATAAGCGCCTCGTCAATTGGGATCCTAAATTGTTGACAGCTATTTCAGATCTTGAAGTTGAGCAAAAAGAAGTTCAAGGACATTTGTGGCACTTTAGATATCCACTTGAGGGTAAAATTTTTGATCCAAATGATGCGACAACTTTTATAACAGTGGCGACAACACGACCAGAAACAATGCTTGGTGATACAGGAATTGCCGTTAATCCTGAAGATGAGCGTTATAAAAATCTTATCGGTAAAAATGCTCTTTTGCCACTTGTTGGTCGTAGATTATTAATTGTTGGTGATACGCATGCTGATCCTGAAGCTGGAAGTGGTGCTGTAAAAATCACACCAGCTCATGACTTTAATGATTTTGAAGTAGGACAGCGTAATCATTTACGCTTGATCAATATTTTTACCCAAAAAGCAGAGATTTTTCTTCGTGAAAATGAAGCATTTTTTGATGGTTTGATTTTATCAGATGAATTAAAAATGTTAGTAGAAAATCTCGATAAATCTGATCGTTTTGTTGCACGCCAGAAGATTGTTTCTTTGATGGAAGAACAGGGATATTTAGCCTCTGTGGACGATCATACCCATATGGTTCCTCATGGAGATCGCAGTGGTGTTCCTATTGAGCCGTTTTTGACAGATCAATGGTATGTTCATGCTGCTGAATTAGCAAAGCCAGCGATAGAGGCTGTTCAACAAGGCAAAACGCGGTTCGTTCCTGATAGCTGGAAAAAGACTTACTTCAATTGGATGGAAAATATTCAACCTTGGTGCATTTCTCGCCAATTGTGGTGGGGACATCAGATTCCTGCTTGGTATGGTCCTGATGGGACGGTTTTTGTTGAAAAAAGTGAAAAAGAGGCTTTAGATTCAGCTTATGCTCATTATGGTGAGGTTGTTGAATTAATTCGTGATCCGGATGTTTTAGATACTTGGTTTTCATCAGCTCTTTGGCCTTTTTCAACATTAGGATGGCCAAATAAAACGACTGAATTATCTACTTTTTACCCAACATCTTTGTCTGTGACAGGATTTGATATTATTTTTTTCTGGGTTGCTCGTATGATGATGATGGGACTTCACTTTATGGGTGACGTTCCTTTTCCAACGGTCTATGTGCACGCTCTTGTTCGGGATCAAAAGGGTGCGAAGATGTCAAAATCAAAGGGAAATATTATTGATCCCTTAGAGCTTATTGATCAATATAGTGCTGATGCGCTTCGGTTTACTTTAGCTATTATGGCAGCACAAGGTCGTGACGTAAAACTTGATGCTTCCCGTATTGCTGGTTATCGTAATTTTGCTACGAAATTGTGGAATGCTACTCGATTTGCACAGATGAATGGTGTGAAGCATGATCCAACTTTTAAGCCAGAACAAGCAAAACTGGCGCTTAATCGTTGGATTTTAACAGAGTTATCTAAAACGATTTCAGCAGTGACGACTGGTATTGAACACTATAAATTTAATGAGTCAGCTGCCACACTTTATCGTTTCATTTGGAATACATTATGTGATTGGTATTTGGAGCTTCTCAAACCTATTTTTCAGGGGGAAAATGAAGATGCTAAAAATGAGGCTCAAGCTTGTACTGCTTGGGTTTTAGATGAAGTTTATAAACTTCTTCATCCTTTTATGCCCCATATGACGGAAGAGTTGTGGTCTCTTACAGAAACGCAAGCCATCAAGCGTGAGGATATGCTCGCATTGACAAAATGGCCAGAGGAAACGTTGATAGATGAAGAAGCTGCTGATGATATTAATTGGCTTATTGATGTCGTTACAGGGATTCGGTCTGTACGTTTTGAAATGAATATTCCAGTGGCTACACAAGCACCTCTTGTTGTTGTTGAAGGAGGGGAAGTAACGCGAGAGCGTGTGAAGCGTTATGATGCACTTCTTAAAAAATTAGCGCGTATTGAAGTTATTGATTTCTCTGATAAAGTTCCGGAAGTATCGGCACAAATGATTTTGGGAGAGGCTATTTTTTGTTTACCATTAGGACAGTTGATTGATTTGGAAGCTGAACGTGTTCGTTTGAGGAAGGATGTCAGTAAAATTGAACAAGATATTGAAAAAATATCGCTTAAGTTAAACAATCCCAAATTTATAGCAAATGCAAAAGCAGAAATTGTTGAGCGTGAACGGAACAGGGTTGTAGAACTGCGTGCAGCGCA
Organism: Bartonella sp. TT67HLJMS; assembly: GCF_042193375.1. Lineage (NCBI taxonomy): Bacteria > Pseudomonadati > Pseudomonadota > Alphaproteobacteria > Hyphomicrobiales > Bartonellaceae > Bartonella > Bartonella sp. TT67HLJMS. The sequence continues at coordinate 9,852 of NZ_JBHILP010000015.1, read as the reverse complement.
GAAGAAAATATTTGTTGCTTTAGAGCGGTTGGATTGATTTCAGCTTTTTATTTTTTGATGGATGATTTCATACCATTAGGGCTGGTGTAGATCTTCTTTAAAGAAGCTTTTTCTTTTATTAGTTTTTCATGAACGATCATAAAATCTCTACTGAAATCCATTGTTTTATGTTTATCATTAAAGGAATATCTTTTAAGGTACCCGAGCCTATTTCACGACGGAAATCATGAATGGTATAACGGTAAATCCATTGAGCTCCCCTTCTTTTCGCTTGTGAAGTAACAAGCGCTGACACCATCCCACCCAATCCGGACAAGGATTTGGCACTTAAGACCAGTCATGAGAGGCATTTTTAGTTCTTTCTTACACAGAGTTTTTATCCACATAGCTCTCTCTGCTTGTAATGTGCAAGCGGATGGTTTTGATTGATTCAACATGGAACAGGTTTTGAATGGGAGAATCTTACGATATTCTAGGGACTCATTCAACATGCAAAAAAGGTAAATTATGATTATAAATCAATATGTTGTTTTATTACTGTAAAACATCATCATTTAGAGTAGCAATATAAGGCATGTAAAATTACACATGTGGTATTTTTGTTTTATGTAGTGGTGAGTATTCTGAGGTAGGGCTTGTGTGTAAAGTATGAATTAACCCCATGTGAAATGATGTCAGGTGGAATCTGTTAAACAAAAAGCTGTATTGTTTATAGATTAATGGTGGCAAAAAAATTCATCTTTAAGGTGGTAAGGCAGTTGTGAAGTTATAAGTTAACGATCATCATTATATTTATTTATCTTTCGTATTGTTTTTTATGCTTAAACGCTTACCATTCATCATGTATTCTCTTCGTTCTCAAGTTGCTGTTTAATGCACGTTATTTTATTGAGCGATTTTTATTCATACGTATAAAATTTTAAAATCAATAAATCCTAGAATGTTAAAGTAGGTGTTACAAAATATAGGATGAGGATTTATATTTAAAAATCAATTTGTTATATATAAAAATGGATACTTAATTTTATCGAACATTTTGGATGGTTTTTATTTATTGATCTTTTCTTTTAAAATTTTTATTTTGAAATCGCGTGTGCTTTTTACTAAGAAAAAGGGTTTAAATATCTACAAAGAAATTTGTAACAGATATAATCATTAAAATTGAGATAGGGGGGGAAATGGTTAATAGGTTTCAGATATGGAAAAAAGCCACTATTGTTGTGATTTTAGGGGGATTTTTTTCGACTGTTTATGCAATAGATGTCAATAGCTTGCAAGAAGCGAATGATGGTGCGTTTTATTTTTTTAAACGTGGTATGTCTGCTTATAAAGATGGGCATATAAATCAGGCTATTGCAGCATTACGTCGTGCGGCTAAGAGAGGCCATATTGGTGCGAATTGGAAACTTGGCTCTATCTATGCAAACGGTGATGGTGTCCCTAAAAATGATTATAAGGCATATCATTTTTTTGCATATATTGTTGAAAAAGGTGCTGATCTTGGTTCAGAGGATGAAAGTTATGTTTCTGATGCATTGGTTAAACTTGCGGGATATATAAAAAAAGGTATTCCTCAATCACCTGTGAAACCTGATCCTTCTTATGCTGCTCATCTTTATATGCAGGCTGCGGTGAACTATGGAAATCCTAAAGCTCAGTATCATTTAGGAAAAATATTTTTAAAGGGAGAGGGAAGGGAGAAGAATCTTATACAAGCAGCACGATGGTTTCAACTTTCAGCAAAAAAAGGAAATCCTTCCGCCCAAGCAATGCTTGGAAATATGCTGCTTCAAGAAGGAAAAATTGTCCGTGGGGCAGCATTGTTAACTGCTGCCTATGAAAAAGCTAATGTAAAAGACAGAAATTGGATTCGCCCTTTGCAAGAACAGGCTTTTGCTCTTTGTAATGAATTTGAGAGACGTACAGCAATTTCACTGGTTGCTGATATTTTAAAAAATAACAGTTTTTAAACATCTGATTGTAATATTTTTACATTCTCTCATCCGTTATTAAACTCTACTGTCTTGTGTCTAAGTTTACAGTAGAGATAGCTTTTTGTGATAATATAACGGCTAATGACTTAAGATTTTAGACAAAAATTCTTGCGTTCTTGGTGTTCTCGCTTGTGGATCAGAAAAGAACTCTTTAGATGAACAGTCTTCAAGAATTGTTCCTTGATCTATGAAAATAACACGCTCCGAGACTTTTTGTGCAAATCCCATTTCATGGGTTACACAAATCATCGTCATACCTTCTTCTGCTAAGCTAATCATGACATCGAGCACTTCACCTACCATTTCAGGATCTAGAGCAGATGTTGGTTCATCAAAAAGCATGACAAGTGGATCCATAGTTAAGGCACGTGCAATAGCAACACGTTGTTGTTGCCCTCCAGAAAGTTGACCAGGATATTTATCTTTGTGTTCAATTAGCCCAACGCGTTCAAGATACAACAATCCACGTTCAAGTGCTTCTTTTTTGCTTCGTTTTAGGACTTTGATTTGCGCAATTGTCAAATTTTCTGTGACAGATAAATGGGGGAAAAGCTCGAAGTGTTGAAATACCATTCCCACCTGACTTCGCAATTTAGGCAGATTCGTTTTTTTTGAATGAACTGGTACTCCGTTAATCCAAATTTCACCTTTTTGAAAAGGAACGAGAGCGTTAATAGTTTTAATGAGTGTTGACTTTCCTGATCCTGATGGACCACAAACGACAACAACCTCTCCTTTATTAATGTTGGTTGTACAGTTTTTAAGGACTTTAATTTCGCCATACCAATTAGAAACATTTTTTATTTCGATCATATGAGTAGACATTTTTTTTCCTATTAGCGAATAATGGATACTTTTTTTTGTAAATACAAAACTATTTGTGACAGTGTAAAACAGATAACAAAATAGAAAACAGCTGCTAAGATATAAGCTTCTTGCTTTACACCAAAATTATTAGCAGCAATATCAAAACCATTTAAAAGACTGTTGCCACTGATTGCATAAACAAGGGTTGTATCCTGAAAAAGGATAATAACTTGTGTTAAAAAAACTGGTAGCATGTCCCTAAAGGCTTGAGGAAGAATGACAATGTACATACTTTGCCAATATGTCATTCCGAGAGCTTGTCCCGCATATTTTTGTCCTTGCGAAACTGAGTTTATGCCAGCACGCATAATTTCTGCAAAATAAGCCGTTTCAAATGCGGTAAAGGTAATGAGTGCTGATTTATTTGCACCGATGGATGTACCGGTTAAAAAAGGTAAAAGCACGAAAAACCATAAGATAACCATCACAAGTGGTATTGAACGCATAGCTGTTATGTAAACGATTGCAAACCAAGAAAGAAGTTTTATGGAAGAAAGGCGCATCATTGCTAAAAGGGTGCCGAAAACAAACCCCAATACCGTTGCAAAAAGAGTTAGAAAAACGCTAAAGAGCAAACCTGATAAAATGTAAGAACGAAATACATCAAAGGTAAAAAAGGAAAAATCAAAGTCGGAAAAATTGAAAGGAAAATAAAGTCCAAACTGAGAGCTTATGAAATTCATCATTTTCAATTTCCCTTTGTTTGAAAATTAGGAATTTTGAGTATTTGTTCAATGACTGTCATCACAATGAATACGAATAAGGCTATTAGAATATAAAGAATCGTAACAAGCAAATAGTTTTCGTAAACATGGCTTACCTCTTCAATTGCTTGGTATTGAAATTGCATGAGCTCATTTATTGAAACGGCGAATGCTATAGACGAATTTTTCACAATGCCCATTGCTTCTGAAGTAAGCGGCGGCATAATTGTACGTATAGCACGTGGTAGTATAATATAGCGATAACTTTGATAAGTTGTAAACCCCATTGCCATAGCAGCATAACGTTGTCCAGAAGGAATCGCTTCAATGCCTGAACGAACCTGTTCTGCAATGCGTGCAGATGTAAAGAATCCTAATGCGCATGTTATTAAGAGAATAGGGGAAAATTTCATTGCTGGTGGATAAATCTTAGGAACAACAAAATACCACAAAAATACTTGTACAAGGAGGGGAATATTACGCATAATCTCTACCCAAATAGCACCGATAGTGCGAAATATATAATTGATTATCGATGTTTTGGGTAAAGTGCGCATTGTTCCTATAATAACACCACACAATACAGCTAAGATAAGTGAAGTGATAGACAATATAACCGTATTTTTTAAGCCATCGAGAAGTGTATCTAAATAGGTATGACTCACGCCGGGAGTTCCTAGGCATCCTGTTACCAGTGTTTGGGTAAGGTCATCTCTACAAAGGAAAGAAAAGTCCATTAATTGATATTCCCTCAAATTAGTCATTCACAAATAGGACAATAAATTAAGCGCATCTACATAGGCTAAATTTATTAAAAAGTGAATTAAAATATAAACCACACTCAATTTTTAAAGAGTGTGGTTCTTCTTTATTAAATTTTATAAATCTTTCTCTGTGTAGCTTTCTCGAGGCTTATTATTTGGGTGATCCCAAGCATATCTTGTTTGTTTTGACAAGGGAAGGTTCATAACAGTGTTAGCAGGTGGAATCGGTTTCATAAACCACTTATTGTAAAGCTTTTCAAGTGATTCATCTTTAATCTGACGTACGATACTATCGTTGATTGTTTGTTCAAATTTTTTGTCATTTAATCTGAGCATACAGGCGATAGGTTCGACTGAAAGTACAGTATCAAGAATGACATAATCAGATGGATTCTTTGATTTAGCAATATGTCCAGCAAGAATTGAAGCATCCATAACAAAAGCATCTGCCTTACCAGATTCTAATAATAAAAAACTATCTCCGTGATCTTTCCCCTTTAAAACTTTAAACTGAATGTTTTTTGCACGTTTGTTTTTACGAATAAGTTGAACAGATGTTGTACCGGTGGTCGTTGCGACTGTTTTTCCATTTAAATCGTCAAGAGATTTAATGTTAGAGTTTTTCTTTACAGCAATCCGAACCTCTTCAATGTATGTCGTATAAGCAAATGCTGCTTCTTTACTGCGGGCAATATCATTTGTTGTTGAGCCGCACTCAAAATCATAGGTTTTATTTTTTAAGAGAGGAATTCTATTTTGAGAAGTGATAGGAAGATAATGAATTTTAATTGGTTTACCAATTTTTTTTGAGATATCATCAATGATACGTTCTGCCATTTCTGTATGAAAACCTACATATTTATTATTACCAAGGGCGTAGGCTAAACCAGATGATTCACGGACACCTAAAGTAATTTCCCCTGTTCGTTTTATTTTTTCAAGAGTATCATGTTCAGCATGCGCGACGCTTGTAAAACCAATGGCCGTTGCTGCAATAAACATTAATAATGATTTCTTCATTTATGTCCTCCATTCATTTATCTTTACTTTAGCTGTTTAAGATATACTGTTTACATGGTGTAGCATAGTTATTATTTTTGAGTGGAATTTTTTTGTTGTTTCATAATGGGGGGTGTACTTTCTTAATTGATATTAAGGTGAATCCAAACAGGAACGTGGTCGGATGGTTTTTGATATCCCCTTACTTCTGTTTGACTATGAGCGCAAATAAGCTGATCAACAGCTTCTGGTGATAATAATAAATGATCAATGCGAATCCCATTGTTTTTAGGCCAAGCACCCGCCTGAAAATCCCAAAAACTGAAGGAGGGAGTATCGGTGACATTCCGGATAGCATCGTAAAGACCTAAATTAAGAATACGTTGAAATACTTTTCTTGTTTCTTGAAGAAATAAGGCATCTTGATACCATTCTTGAGGTTTTTTTGCATCTAATGGAGCGGGGATGACATTATAATCACCCGCTAGAATAAGGGGTTCTTCATACGCAAGCAATGATTTTGCATGTGTATATAATCTTTCCATCCATTCTATTTTATAGGAATATTTTTCACTCTCAATAGGATTCCCATTTGGTAAATAGAGAGATGCAACACGAACAACACCTTTGTTTGTTGAATAAACAGCTTCAATGTAACGTGTCTGCTCATCATTATCATTGCCTGGTAATCGACGGATCACTTCATCTGGTGTTTTTTTAGAGAGAATCGCAACACCATTAAAACTTTTTTGTCCGTGTGTTTCTATATGGTAACCTAAATTTTCAATTGCATCGCGTGGAAAATTTTCATCAATACTTTTAATTTCCTGTAAACAGACTATGTCCGGCTGGCTCTGCTGCAGCCATTGACATAATGTTTCATGTCGTGCTTTTATTCCAGCAATATTCCACGTTGCTATTTTCATGGCGCTCATCATTAGATATCAAGTATGCAATTCAATTTACTGCATTCATGTTTTATTACAGTCACATTGCTGCTTTTTTATTTATAGGGATATTACTATGGTAAATTGATTTATCAAGAGTAGCGGTAAAAGCAAATTTAAAGTTCTAAAATTTAATTTATTTTCATTTTTAAAAACTTTCTGCTGTTTAGTTCTTGACGAATGTAAGTGTTCTCGCTATTAGAGGTGGACATAACCGATGTGGATATGATCAGGTGTTTTGGATATGAACCGAAAGATTATTCACAGGTGTTAAGAAGATTAAAAGCAAATGCTAGTGCAAAAGGCTATTGCCTTCTCTGCTTGTGGTCGGGTGAACTGTTTTTTTGCAGGTATGCCCGATTTTGTGTGTAGACTTAGATATCTGTTCCGATTCTGTTGGAGTAGATAGAAATGAAATAGAAAAGCCCGATTGGGTGAGACGAATGTAGATCGAAAAGAGGAAGGTTGCATGCCTACCGTAAACCAGTTGATTCGCAAACCGCGTGTAGCGCCAGTTAAACGTAATAAGGTTCCTGCTTTGCAGTCGAATCCGCAGAAACGTGGTGTTTGTACGCGTGTTTATACAACAACACCGAAGAAACCTAATTCTGCTCTTCGTAAAGTTGCTAAGATTCGCTTGACGAATGGATTTGAGGTGATTGGTTATATTCCTGGAGAGGGACATAATCTTCAAGAGCACTCTGTTGTGATGATTCGCGGTGGTCGTGTGAAAGATTTGCCAGGAGTTCGTTATCACATTATTCGTGGTTTGCTTGATACGCAGGGTGTCAAGAATCGTAAACAGCGTCGTTCAAAGTATGGCGCAAAGCGTCCAAAATAATATTGAGAGACAAAGCCAATGTCCCGTCGTCATAGAGCAGAAAAGCGTGAAATTAATCCAGATCCTAAGTTTGGTGATTTGGTTATTATGAAATTTATGAATGCCATTATGTTTGATGGTAAAAAATCAGTTGCAGAGCGTATTGTTTATGGTGCGCTTGATTCTGTAGAAAAAAGAGTAAAAACAGATCCTGTGGCTCTATTTCATCGGGCCTTGGAGAATGTTGCTCCTCATATTGAAGTTCGCTCACGCCGTGTTGGTGGTGCTACTTATCAAGTTCCGATTGATGTTCGTCCTGATCGTCGTCAGGCTCTTGCTATTCGTTGGTTGATTGCTGCGGCACGTGGTCGGAATGAAACGACGATGATTGAGCGTTTATCTGGTGAACTGATGGATGCGGCTAATAATCGCGGTTCTGCCGTGAAAAAGCGTGAAGATGTTCATCGTATGGCTGAGGCTAATCGTGCTTTTTCTCACTATCGCTGGTAGAAGTTTTAAACTAAGGCAAATATAATGGCTCGCGAATATAAAATTGAAGATTATCGTAATTTTGGTATTATGGCGCATATTGATGCTGGTAAGACTACGATGACTGAACGTATTCTTTTCTATACCGGCAAGAATCATAAAATTGGCGAGACCCACGATGGTGCTTCTACGATGGATTGGATGGAGCAGGAACAGGAGCGCGGTATTACGATTACGTCTGCTGCGACAACGACGTTTTGGGAAGGGCGTGACGGTCGGAAGCGTCGCTTTAATATTATTGATACGCCAGGGCACGTTGATTTTACGATTGAGGTTGAGCGCTCTTTGCGTGTTCTTGATGGTGCAATAGCTTTGTTGGATGCAAATGCTGGTGTGGAGCCTCAGACGGAAACTGTTTGGCGGCAAGCTGAGAAATATCGTGTGCCTCGTATGGTTTTTGTTAATAAAATGGACAAAATAGGAGCTGACTTCTATCGTAGTGTGGAGATGGTTGGTTCTCGGTTGGGTGCTAAAGCGCTTGTTTTGCAGTTGCCGATTGGTGCTGAAAATGACTTTGAAGGCGTTGTTGATCTTGTAGAAATGAAGGCTTTAAAGTGGGATGGTTCTATTGGTGCCTCGGCGGTGATAAGTGAAATTCCCTCTGATTTAAGAGAGAAAGCTGAAGAATATCGCGAGAAACTGATTGAGATGGCTGTGGAGGTTGATGAAGCTGCGACAGAGGCTTATTTAGAAGGTGTTATGCCAACCAATGAACAGCTTGTTTCTCTCATTCGTAGGGGGACAGTAGAAGTTCAGTTTCATCCGGTTCTTTGTGGTACAGCTTTTAAAAACAAGGGAATTCAGCCGCTTTTGGATGCTGTTGTTTCTTATCTTCCTTCTCCAGTTGATGTTCCGGCAATTAGTGGTATTGATGTGAAGACTGAGACTGAGACGACACGCGAATCTTCAGATGATGCTCCACTATCTATGCTTGCTTTTAAAATTATGAATGATCCTTTTGTTGGTTCGTTGACGTTCTGTCGTATTTACTCAGGTAAAGTTCAGAAAGGTATTTCTCTTGAGAATACTGTGAAAAAGAAGAAAGAGCGTTTGGGGCGTATGCTTCAAATGCATTCAAATTCTCGTGAGGATATTGAAGAAGCATTTGCTGGTGATATTGTTGCTCTTGCAGGACTTAAAGAGACGACAACAGGTGATACTCTTTGTGATCCTTTGAAGCCTGTTATTTTGGAAAGGATGGAATTTCCAGAGCCTGTTATTGAGATTGCAATTGAACCGAAAACAAAAGCAGATCAAGAAAAAATGGGTATTGCTCTTAATCGTCTGGCAGCCGAAGATCCTTCATTTCGTGTTAAATCGGATGAGGAATCTGGTCAGACTATTATAGCTGGAATGGGTGAGCTTCATCTTGATATTATTGTTGACCGTATGCGCCGTGAATTTAAGGTTGAAGCAAATGTTGGGCAGCCTCAAGTTGCTTATCGTGAGTCAATTACTAAAATGGCGGAAATTGATTATACGCACAAGAAACAATCGGGTGGTGCCGGTCAGTTTGCTCGTGTGAAAATTGTTTTTGAGCCTCATGATGGTGATGACTTTATTTTTGAGTCGAAGATTGTGGGTGGTGCTGTTCCTAAAGAATATATTCCCGGCGTCCAAAAAGGGATTGAAAGTGTTATGGGGTCAGGTCCTCTTGCGGGCTTTCCTATGCTTGGTGTAAAAGCAACACTTATTGATGGTGGCTATCACGATGTTGATTCTTCGGTTTTGGCTTTTGAGATTGCTGCTCGTGCAGCTTTTCGTGATGGAGCAAAGAAGGCTGGTGCACAGCTTCTTGAACCGATCATGAAGGTGGAAGTTGTTACACCAGATGATTATGTTGGTGATGTTATTGGTGATCTCAATTCTCGTCGGGGACAGATTTCGGGAACTGAAGCGCGCGGTATTGCAACGGTTGTGAATGCGATGGTTCCTTTGGCAAATATGTTTGGTTATGTGAATACCCTTCGCTCTATGAGTCAGGGGCGTGCACAGTACACAATGCAGTTTGATCATTACGAGCCTGTACCTTCGGCTGTTGCTTTGGAGATTCAAAAGAAATACGCGTAATTTCAGGTTGGTAATTAATTTTTAACTTAGTCCTTGGCTTGGACGGAAAATGGAGAGCTCAGATGGCGAAGAGCAAGTTTGAACGAACAAAACCGCATGTTAATATTGGTACGATTGGTCACGTTGATCATGGGAAGA
>NZ_JBHILP010000014.1:0-48252 GCF_042193375.1 Bartonella sp. TT67HLJMS | reverse complement strand
AACAGCACTGTCACGTTGATTTATAAGAGTAATTCATTGTTTTTCATGAGAGATCATGAATACCATAGGACTTTCTCGTTTCAAATTTAGTTATGTTGTATTAGTTAAAACCATGTCTCTTGTATGTGGCAAGCAGAGAGAGCCCGCATGAATAAAACACTTTAGAAAGAATAAGTCCTCTTCATGAATCGTCTCAAGTTTCAAGGGCTATCACAACGGGGGCGCTGGCATAAGAGTATGATGGTGCTGGGCTACTTAAAGAAGAACTGATAAATAGGCAGAGAGGCGCTTTTTATTGATGTTATAAAACAGTGCGAACAAAGCACGCAGTTTGTTTTGCTGTTTGGTTGAGTTAAGGTTTTTATTACTTTGAAAATCAATATTTCATGGATCATGCATTTTGAGGGCTTATAAGGCTTTTCTTTAAAGTACATAAATCACTAAAACAGCATTATTAAATACAAATTGTTCTATTTTACCAACAAAAATATCTATATTTTGTGTATTATTTTTATTAAAATATAATATGTAGTGATTTTCAAATCACATATACACATAATGATACAATATCGAGAAATCGAGAAAAGAGCTGCGTTAAATGTTGGTGAGAATAAAAGAGAGCAAGAATGGAAGAAGACATAAAATGGGCAATAGCTTTCATAATAGCTATAATTAAGGTCATTTGGAAATGGGGGAAAGAATGTGGGAGTGTGAGATTCGGCGTTATGATTTTCTGCATCATATTGATGGGGAAGTCGTGGTATTTGGGATACTCAGTGGATTTTTTGTTTGGTTTTGCAATGATAGTGTGTTGTGGGGGAAGCTTAATGCTTGCATTGGCAATTTATCAAAACAAGTATTTAACTAAACAACTTGAGCAAAAAGAGCAAGATTGCGCTGGACATCAAGATATTATTGCACAATGGGAACAGAAGTGTCTTCAATTGACTGACCAACTTGAGCGAAAAGAGCAAGATTGCGCTGGACATCAAGATATTATTGCACAAGGGGAACAGAAGTGTCTTCAATTAACTAAACAACTTGAGCGAAAAGAGCAAGAGTGCGCTGGATATCAAGATATTATTGCACAATGGGAACAGAAGTGTCTTCAATTAACTAAACAACTTGAGCGAAAAGAGCAAGAGTGCGCTGGATATCAAGATATTATTGCACAATGGGAACAGAAGTGTCTTCAATTAACTAAACAACTTGAGCGAAAAGAGCAAGATTGCGCTGGACATCAAGATATTATTGCACAAGGGGAACAGAAGTGTCTTCAATTGACTGAACGACTTGAGCAAAAAGAGCAAGATTGCGTTGGATATCAAGATATTATTGCACAAGGGGAACAAAGACTTTTGGCAAAAACTCAAAAAGTATCGCAAGAATGGTTGAAACAATGGGATGAGGGAGTAAGGCTATGGGAAAGAGACGTACTGGGGATAAAAAATCCTAGGGAAGATATGAAATTCAGTGGAGATCGGCTTCCATTGGTAAAGGATATTTGTGTTCGAGGGGAGCACAAAGTGCGTTTATTGTACAAGCAAGCACTTGGAAAAAAACTTACTTATGAACATTACAAAAAAATATGTAGTCTCTTGGATACCTCGTATTTTAGGAAATTTTGTTTAAAAGCAGTGCGATTAATGAGAAGGAATGGAATAACTCTGCAAAAGTTTGTAGATCCTCTTACGAACAAAAAACGGAGTCAACCTACGATGTTATTACTTCATTGGTGGTTATATGTTCTTGATGATATGATTACAGCTGAATGCAAACAGCACCAAAAGGAAAACTTTACAGGGGAGGATGAAAAGAAAAAATTTACAGATACTTTGTGGGACAACATATCTATAAGTATAGAACACAAAGAGATAGAGGAAATGCTAAAACTTTCGGAATCTTGGTCTGGTGAGTGTACTTTATTATTATATTGTAAAAAGAATGTGTTGTTGTTGTTGTGTGATATTTCCAGTGATTATAAGGCGGCAAGAGAAATTTTCATTTACTATAAGAAGCTTATTAAAACAGTGCAAAGGGGCTATGTTGCCTTTGATAATGGTTGCCATTCTGTCACAGTTAGAGATGTAATCAATACTTGTAAAGAGAATGACACAAATAGAGCAAAAAATCTTTCCATTGTTGAAGGGAATCCAACATTTGAAGAAGCTTACAAATTAGGCGTTAAAGAGTGGATGAAATCATCAAATGAGAAATGCGATAACCGGTTGATCTTTTGGGAGAAGCTTGTTGAGGAAAAAAAGTTAAAAGAAAAATTAAAAGTTATCTTTGGGGATAAGAAGGTAAAGGCGCTGAAAGAGGCTATTGAAAAAGATAAAGAACAGCTTGCAAGTGAAGTGCAGAAAGCAATTTTGGAAAACAAAGATTTTCATTATTATAAATGTCGTCGGCATTTGATAAACTATTTGTAAAACGGTTGAATAAAGGGGTAGGGAACAGCCCACTGAATCAGTGGTTTTTCTGAAATTTCTGCTATTATGCAGTGGTGGAAAAGACGTGAAAACTCTTGGGCATATGCGGCAGTTTTTATGAGAGAGGAGAGTTTTTCGATCAATGGATAGCGCACTATAAAGAGCATATATTGAGGAGGAAATGGATTGTGTTTTTGTTTTGGGTGCGATAATTGCCTTTTTTAGCTTGTTTGGAGGGGGATTTGAATAACAGAAACGTCAATAAGGTAAGCTAGAGGATTGCTTTTGTGGGGTTTATAGCGAGTATATTTTTTATTTGTGATGATGTTTTTGTCACTATCTGATCAGTTGTTTCCTATCGTTTTATGTAAAGAAAATTTAAAATTCTCTCTTCATGTGGTTTTTTAAGGTTCTAAGGGTTTTGTAAAAAACTGTAAGAGTTAAATACCTTTTTTGAGATTTTTTATAGTTTGATGCGAATGTGTTCATTTCCGGCAATGATGTGTTTTTGCGAAATATATTGTTGCCTTCTTTATCGGTGAAAAAACCACCGGTTTTGCGAACCATCAGTATGCTGGTAGTTCTATCAAAAATTTGTAGGTTATCTTCCCAAAAGCCATCGGTTTTTCCTGCGGCGACATAAGCTAAATCAAGAGCAGCAGCGCTAAGACGGCGAAATCCAGCAACTTCCATCATCACATTACGCAATTCAATAAGATAGGTTCCATGATTTGGACGACCAAAATGAGGCATGCTTGTAGCAATGACACAATCCTCTAGTCTGCGTCGAGAAGAAACGCGAAGCGTCGGTCATTGAAAAAAGCACCATACCCGCGTTCTGCGGTAAAGAGTTCATCACTTACGGGATTGTAAATGACACCATCAGCGATTTTTCCTTGGCTTTCTAAGGCAATGGAAACAGCAAAAAAAGGAATGCCATGGAGAAAATTTGTGGTGCCATCTCAAAGGGTCAACGATAAAACGGTGTTGTGAATCTTCTCCAATGATTTTTTCTGACTCTTCCATCAGAAAACAAAACTTGGGGCGCGCTTTGCTTAATTCATTGAAAATAATTTTTTCCGCTTTGCGATCTGCTTGGCTGACATAATCTGCTAGATCTTTTCTGAGGTCTAAATGCCTTTTTTGAGGGTTTTTTCTAGTTTGATGCGAATGTGTTCATTGCCAGCAATGATATTTTTTTTGCGAAATATATCGCTTCCGCCTTCTTTATCGGTGACAAAACCACCGGCTTCGCGAACCATCAATATTCCAGCAGCCATATCCCAAATTTGCAAGTTATCTTCCCAAAAGCCATCGGTTCGGCCAGAAGCAACATAAGCTAAATCAAGAGCAGCAGCGCCAAAACGGCGAAGTCCGGCAACTTCCGCCATCACATTGCGTAATTCAATAAGATAGGTTCCATGATTTGGGCGACCAAAATGAGGCATACCTGTGGCAATGACACAATCTTCTAGTCTGCGCCGTGCAGAAACACGACAGCGTCGGTCATTGAAAAAAGCACCACAACCGCGTTCTGCGGTAAATAGTTCATCACTTACGGGATTGTAAATGACACCAGCAACGATTTTCCCTTGACTTTCTAAGGCAATGGAAACAGCAAAAAAAGGAATGCCATGGAGAAAATTTGTGGTGCCATCTAGAGGGTCAACAATGAAACGATGTTGGGAATCTTCGCCAATGATTTCTTCAGACTCTTCCATTAGAAAACCAAATTTGGGGCGCGCTTTGCTTAATTCATTAAAAATGATTTTTTCCGCTTTGCGATCTGCTTGGCTGACATAATCTGCTGGTCCTTTCAAAGACACTTGCAAATTTTGCACTTCACCGTAATCACGCACCAACGAGCGTCCTGCTTTCATTGCAGCTTGCACCATGACATTCATGACTGCAGAATGGGCCATTTTTTATTCCTTTATTTATCTTTTTCATTTGCGCGACGCAAATAAATCAACTCATTGGTGTCTACAATGATACGTTCACCAGCATTCATAAAGGGGGGAACAAGAATACGAATCCCGTTTTCAAGAATGGCGGGTTTATAAGAGGAGGTAACCGTTTGTCCTTTGATGGCAGGATCGGCTTCCACAATCGTGACAGCAACTTGGTCAGGAAGTGAGATGCCAATAGGTTTTTCTTGATAAAGTTCAACTGTGACAGTCATCCCATCTTGGAGAAAAGCAGCACGTTCACCAACAAAATCCTTTTGAAGTTCAAGTTGTTCATAAGATTCTGAATCCATAAAGACCAAAGCATCCCCTTGCTGATAAAGAAATGTGAAATCTTTTTGTTCAAGGCGCACGCGTTCAACCGTCTCAGCAGCACGAAACCGTTCATTAAGTTTTGTACCATCAATTAAATTTTTCATTTCAACTTGGTTAAATGCACCACCTTTTCCTGGTTTTACAGCGTTGCATTTAACAGCAACCCATAAGCTTCCTTGATGTTCGATCACATTACCAGGGCGAATTTCATTGCCATTAATTTTCATCGTTTCTATCCAATTCTATTCTTGCAAAAAGAACTCTTTTGTTGTCGTTATGGCGCTTTTCTTTGCTGCCTTTAACGGTGAGCTCTTTTGTTATTTTCGGGCTCAAATTCCTTTGATTAGCCTTGCGGCTCTCTCATGGTCCTGTGTGCTCCATAGGCTTTCTCATGTTTTTTGCAAAGAGAAAAGCTTAAGTAAAAAAGGACCTTGATGTATTTTTGCTTTTCAGTTCTTTGCAAGACCATAAAAAGCGCTCAGACGCAAGCTTTTTAAAAATTTGCACAAAAATTTTTTAGAATTTTTGGCGGAATTTATCCCGTTGTGTCGTAAAATATCATCATTGATGGCAATGATATAATTGATGGCAATGATATAAGTTCCGTAAAACCATGAGGTGTTTTTAATTGAGAATGTGTGGTGAATATTTGAGGGGGGCTTGTCCGGATAATCTTGTGAAATGAACCACATGAAATGGGAAGCTAAAAGAGTTCTGTTTTGAGAAGACGGATTGTTTACCAACTGGATAGGGAAGGGACTTCTGTCCTTTGAGGTGTGGGAGGCAAGTTAAGAACAGAGAGTGTAGCGCCCTATATCATAATGTTAAAAGCTTTCATTTTGATCAGAGAATAATTGTAAAATGGCTCTTTGTTTTATCGAGGTTAGAACTCTAAATTTTTTGAGCAGCAGGTATTCCTCTGTACTTGATGCGATTTCATCATGGTGGTATGGGGGCTGTTGTTTTGTTAAGATATCCGCGTAAAAAAAGGAATCCGGAACATTTAAGATATCGGCAATTTCTTTTAAACGCCCTGCGCTGACACGATTTAAGCCGTTTTCATATTTCTGGATTTGTTGGAAAGTAACACCCAAATGTTGACCTAATGTTTTTTGAGACATTTTTAGCATTTTTCGTCTCAAACGAATTTTTTTGCCAATGAATTTGCCATTGAAAATGTCGTTATAAGGATTTTACCGATACCCTAGAAAATGCTACACAGGATATAGAAAGCTATTCAGCCGCTTCAATCACAGATAAGCCAAGTTTTGCATTTACATCTTCGCGTAATAATTTGCTAGGGTATGGGGCATTTTCATTATTTTTAGTATTCTTATTTCCTTAAATCTTAAAGCTATAACTTACACTATTTTGTATTGTTACAATCTATAATAAAATTTATCCACTCTGGCTAAAAATGAGGTTTTTTATTGAGGTGCAAATCTCTTTGGCTTTCGCAAGAGCTTTTAAGTCTTTACGTGTAAAATATAGAGAATGTTTACATTAAATAGCGGGTTCATCTGGGATGAGTATTTATATAAGAACGCGGCTCTCCATTCACGTTATACTGAAAAAGAGACACTATAGTGCTACTATTTAATCTTATTCTATAACTCAAATTCACACCCATGTTTTGTTGTTTTTGGGGTTGATCTGTATAAATCACATTATATCCATTCTGTCGCAACAGATTGATAAATACAGGAGTAAAGTTGTCTGCTGTATTATTTTTCTTTATAAGAAGTGTGGTTGTAGCGGGTGGTAAAAACCCTTTGTTACCGCTAATAAATTTGTTAGCGACTAATTGTGCCTGACGCTTTGTAAGACTTTGATCAACATAGTTTGATGAATAATTGCCTACAGATGCGCAACCTGCCACCAACACAACCGGTGACAGCAATAAATATTTTAACATCGTTAATTCCCCTTACTTATTGTTGCTCTTTTTTGCGAAGCTCCTATTCCAGAAATTAAGAGCAACTTTACCTATAGCTACTTAACAACATATCGGTATCTAATCAATCGGTTAATTAATCAATGAATAATGGTTTCAGCTGTAAAGGTTGCTTGAAGTGCTTCTTGCGGCGTATATTTTAATAGACAGCTGTTTTTGGTGATTGTGATAAAAAAGCAATTTTTTACGTTTGCATGTTAAGATCATGTTCTCTATCACCATTATAAAATGATGCATTAGGTGCTGTTCCAGATCGACCAAAAAAATTTTCAAGCATTGCTTTTTGAGGGCTATCTTTTTTAAAATACGCATGAATGCTTATTCTGTTTGCTGTAAAATACTATCGTTTGAGGTGTGGTGCTGTAAGGTATCAAACTTTGCACATGTGATATTTTTATGAGAATGTGTGGTGAATATATGAGGGGGGCTTGTCTGGATAATCTTGTGAAATGAGCCACATGAAATGGGAAGCTAAAAGAGTTCTGTTCTGAGAAGACGGATTGTTTACCAACTGGATAGGGAAGGGACTTCTGTCCTTTGAGGGGTGGGAGGCAAGTTAAGAACAGAGAGTGTAGCGCCCTATATCATAATGTTAAAAGTTCTCATTCTGATCAGAGAGTAATTGTAAAATGGCTCTTTGTTTTATCGAGGTTAGAACTCTAAATCTTTTTAAAAGCAGGTATTCCTCTGTGCTTGATGCGATTTCATCATGGTGGTATGGGGGCTTGTTGTTTTGTTAAGATATCCGCGTAAAAAAAGGAAACCGAAACATTTAAGATATCGGCAATTTCTTTTAAGCGCCTTGCGCTGACACGATTTAAGCCGTTTTCATATTTCTGGATTTGTTGGAAAGTAACACCCAAATGTTGACCTAATGTTTTTGAGACATTTTTAGCATTTTTCGTCTCAAACGAATTTTTTTGCCAATGAAAATGTCGTTATAAAGATCTTTGGTTTGCATTTCTCCCCGCCAGTTGCGAGCGTTCTCGCATTAGTATTCCGGGAGCTTGAAAATACTGAGTCCGAATCAGCATTTTGCTTTTAGTGCTTAAAACACCTGGACAGTGCAAAATCTCTCGGAATCCCAGGATACCCACAAAGCGGGGTAAATTTATGTACGAGTTTTCGGGTTTTTAGATCCTTATTGGTCGTTGCGTATACGATCAAAATACCTTTAAATATGTAAAGTAATTTCAGGAAATTTACAATAAAAAATAGTTTTTTACTGAGAGTTGGCGTGTTTTTCATCCAAGCAAAAAGAATGAAAAAATAGAGCTTTTGGAATTTGCGCGATAGCCTAGTTCTTTTGCTTATTGGATATTGTTTGCTTAAGCAAATGATACCAGTGCGTTTTCTTTACCAATGGAAATGTCGTTATAAAGATCTTTGGTTTGCATTTCTCCCCGCCGGTTGCGAGCGTTCTCGCATTAGTATTCCGGGAGCTTTAAAATACTGAATCCGAATCAGCATTTTGCTTTTAGTGCTTATCGCCCCTGGACAGTGCAAAATCTCCCGGAATTTCTATAAATTTTATCTTTTTGAAGCAGAGAGGAGTATTTTAAAAAACAGGAAGGAGCTTTATTGCTTCTTTGTGCGCTTTTTCTAGTTGTGTTTTATCCATGCCTTGGAGCATCATTTCAAGATCAGGGGCTTGCATTTTTGCTTCCTTTGCGAGCATATACCATGCCGCTGCCATTATTATATCGCCTTTTGTTCCTGTGCCATCTCGATAAAGCCTAGCAAGGGAAATCTGTGCTGGTGCTATCATGTTGATAGCATTTCTTTGAAGTAAATGAAAAGCACGGGGAAAATCTGTTTCTCCTCCACGCCCCTGTATAAGCCATTGTGCTAAATGAAGTTGAGCTTTTAAGTGGTTGTTTTGAGCCGCTACCTCCATGAGTTTGCGGGCATTGCGATCATCCTTGGGGCGTTTTAACGTGCCTAAGGCAAGAATTTTTGCAGCAGAAAAAGCAGCTTCAGCATCTCCAAGAGCAGCACCTTTTAAGTACCATTTTAAGGCTTTCTCTATTGCTTCATTTTCACGACTTTGGGAAGAAACACCGGGGAGAGCTTGTTTTTCCTGTGAGGCTTTATAAAGAAGCAGTTGTCCATAATAAAAATAGGCTTCCTTGACGCCTGCATTGACAGCTTTTTGAATGAACTGTTCGCCAAGTTTTTGATTTTGTTTTATAAAGTGACCATCAAACAACATAAGTCCATAGCGTAGTTGTGCTTGGGGTTCCCCCTGTTTTGCGGCGCGTTCAAACCATAAAGCAGCACGCGCACCGTCAATAGGGACAGCACATCCCTCCATATAAATTCTGGCAAGAAGAGTTTGTGCAAAAGGATCATTTTTTTCAGCACGTCGGAGTGCTTCACGAAAAGCTTTTAAATAATAACCTTGGATGTAATAGTCATAGGCTTGATCATAGTCTCCAGCTTTTAAGGGCTGAAAAGGTTCTTGAGTGTTTGAAGCTTCTTGAATCGTATTGAAAGAGCCTTCAGAACTTGAGAATTCTTCAGTGTTTCCAGCTGAATTGACAGCAGAACTTGCAAGTCCAATCACGCCTAAGATAAGCAGCTTCACGCTTCTCTTGATCATGGTGTTTTCTCCTCATTACCGATCAGAATTTTCACATTTTTCTTTCATCATTACAAGCCGTATAAGAATCTCATTTCTATATTACTTTTTATTTCTCAGTTTTTCATCTTAGTTAAGGTAGGGTTGGGTAAGTTTAAAAAAATAGCATAAATGTCGACGAGAGCCAGACTGTTTAAAACAATCCTGTTAAAAATAATAATGATGAAGGGGTATCGTGTGTAAAAATGCTTATCTTCTATTATATTAAGGGCATCTCCTCCTAAAATGAAAAAATGCTTACAATGGGGGCTGCTTTTTAAAATACGTATGAATGCTTATGAATAGTGCGCTATCCGTGTGATGTTAGCTTGCATTCTCATCAGCGATGAGCTGTAAAAAGGCTTTCTTTTTTACCGTTGTGAGAGTTCTAAATCTTTTGAGCAGCAGATATTCCTCTGTGCTCGATGCGATTTCATCATGGTGATATGGGGGCTGTTGTTTTGTTAAGATATCCGCGTAAAAAAAGGAAAGTGGAACATTCAAAATATCAGAAATTTCCATTAAACGCCCTGCGCTGACACGATTTAAGCCTTTTTCATATTTCTGGATTTGTTGGAAAGTGACACCTAAATGTTGACCTAATGTTTTTTGAGACATCTTCAACATTTTTCGTTTTAAGCGAATTTTTTTGCCAACAAAAAGATCAATATTAAGATTTTGAGATTGCATTTTTCCCCGCCGGTTGCGAGCGCCCTCGCATTAGTATTCCGGGAGCTTGAAAACACTGAATCCGAGTCAGCCTTTTTGCTTTTAGTGCTTAAAGCACCTGGACATAGCAAAAACTCCCGGAATTCCGGGATACCCACAAAGTGGGTTCATTTTTACGCTCGGATCTAGGGTTTTCAAGGCCCCTTTTGGTCGTTGCGTATGCGACCAAAACATCTTTTAATTCATAAAGTAATTTCAGGAAATTTACAATAAAAATAGTTTTTTACTTACAAAATTTGTTTTTTTATGAGAGGCTATCTGCCTCTTAAATCTCTCTGGAATGATTGTCAAAATCATGACATCAGCCCCGCGTTTATCAAAGAGACTAAAATGATTTCTTCCACGGTAATGAATTCACACGCGGTCTCTTCATTTAAATTTGCACAATCGCTTGCTGTTTGAATAAGAGTGGGGTGATCGTTTCTCTGTGCTATAGGATGTGTGTGTCTGTGGCATGTGGTGAGGTGCCTTGTGGTTTTGGGCGTGCGCTTTAAAAAATAAACATAAGCATTATTCAAATTGAATTTAATGCACGAGTAATTGTATTTGTATTAAAAGAGAAATCAGCTTCTCCTAAGCGCGTAATAAGTTTGGGAAATGTTTCGTTTACCTGTTCTTTAAAAGAAAGGTAGTAAACTCCACCAACATCTGAAAGCATTTCAATGCCTTCTTTTTGTAGAATAGCAATCCTCTCAAGAGGAAGTGCGGCAGCTAACATGCCCATTTCGAAAATAACGTTTTGTCGTGCACGGGGTTGAATTTTTTCTGCACCTTGAGATATAGCATAACCCATGTCATCATGCGTGAGGAGTACAATACCAAAACTTATAGAACTGTCACAAATTTCTTTTTTCAAAGTTTGAATGATGGGTAAACCATTACCACTCGTGTTTTGTAAGATGTATGGTTCGAGACCAAGCTTGAGAAGAACATTTTCAAGCTCCGTTAAGGCATAACAATCATGGCCATGAACGATAAAGATTTTTTTATTTGAGGGATTGGGGGCAGTTTTTGAGGAAGGAATCGTTGATGTTTCTTCTATATGCTTTGCTAAATCTTCTATTAACTTTTGTTTTATGTTTTCTTTGCCTTGAACGTTGATTGTTCCTGTGCTTTCATACCAATTAATAACGCCTCCTTCGGAGGTTTTGATCTGATATCCTTTAGAAGAATTAAGTGATAGAGACTTAATTTCTATGATTTTATATCCAGCTGTTTTAACTATATCTTTAAGGTCTTCGAAGGTTCCGCTATATTTCACTGTTTATATTCTTTCAATATTGCTGGCTATTAATATAAAATGTTGGTTTATTTTTATAACTATTTGAATTTAAATAGCTTTATGATTTCATGTTCTTATACGATGCACAAAAAGAAACGGTCACCTTCCATTCAATTGATTGAAACGTGGGAAAACTTGACTAAATGATGGGAAATTTTACTGCGTGATGAAGCGATCTGATTGAATTATGAATGAACGAAACGAATTTTTCTCCTATTTGTATATGCCGTTATGTGCTCTATATAAGAAGCACGAAAGTTAACACTTTATTTATAAATTCTCCTCCTATATTACAAGGGGGTGTTTTCACATTTTTCTTGCATTGTTTTAAGCAGTATTAAGGGGTTGTCGTTTCCCAAAATCACTTCTTCTACAGCAATGAATTCACATCCAGTTTTTAAGGCTTCATCAAAGGTTGAAAAATCGCTTCCTGCTTGGATAATGGCGGGGGTTTGCATAATTTCTGCCCACCATGTTGCTAACTGGAGATTGCGGGGGTGCGCATGGGGTTTTTTATCAGCCCCTAATTTGCCAAAAAATAGATAATCAACACCTGTTTCCGCTGCAAGCATAGCACTATGGCGATTGCGCAGATTGCCAAAGCCTATGATTTTTTGCTCCTTTTGCTGATTTTTGAAGCTTTCAAGAGCGTTAAGATCATCTTCTATGTGCAATCCATCAGCCTTTATGCGCCCAGCAATACGGCTGTCATCAGCGATGAGAAGGGCTGCGTCATGATGTTGAATATCTTCTGCGTAAGTTTGCGCTTGTTGTTGTAAAAAAGAGCTATCATCTTTCAACTTTTCAGAATCATAGAGGATGACGCATGCAAAAGACTTTGTTTGCAAAATTTGCTGCAAAAATGGGTGTGGGGTGTTGCGCCGAACATCGAGTGTTAAAATCAACTGAGGGAAAAGAGGCGGATCAATTGGTTTATTTTTTTGTTCTGTCATGTCAAATCCCTGTTTCTTAGAGAAAAATAATGCTTAAAATTAAAGTTTCATTCTATTATGCTTATTTGCGATGAAAGTGACCACCATTTTCACGTGATTTAAAGGATTTGTGGGTGTGTGGGAGCCTGCTTATGAGAAATGAGAGTGTTTTTAAGCATAATTATGTCGCCTTTTTGCTGTGATACATGTATGGATTCTTTTCGTTCTTTTACCTTTAAAAAAATTTTGCCTTTTAAAAAATAAACGCTTAAAATGAAACTTGACTCTTAAAAATTAAAATTTCATCCTGTTTATGCTTGTTGGCAATAAGGGTAACCACCATTTTTATGGGACTTCAAGGGGTTTGTGGCGTGTGGGAGTCCACTGATGAAATACCAAGGTGTTCTTGAGCATAAAACTGAGCCTTTTCGCCGTGATACGCGTATTGACGTTTTTCGTTCTTTAGCTTTATTGACGATTTTCATCAACCATATTCCCGGAACGATCTATGAGTCTTTTACCCATAGAAATTTCGGTTTTTCTGATTGTGCAGAAGTGTTTGTTTTGCTTTCAGGGATTGCTCTTGGATTAAGCTTTCATGGACGGTTACAGCAAAAATCCTTTGCTTTTATCATCCGAAAACTGTGGTACAGAGCTTTGCAGCTCTATGGCGCATATCTTTTTACTACCTTTGTCACGTTAAGTCTTTTTTTTGCTGCCTTTTTATTATGGAAAACAGAAAAACTTTTATCAATGAACAATATGAGACTCTTTTTTACAGAGCCTGTTATCGCATTTTTGAGTACTTTAAGTTTTGGGCATCAATTGGGATATAATAATATTCTTCCACTTTATATCGTTTTGATGTTTTTTGCGCCTTTTATCCTTTATTTGAGTTGTAAACAGACAAAGTGGCTGCTTTTTGGTTCGTTTACGCTGTATCTTATCTGCGGATTTTATAAAATTGCTCCTCCTTCTTATCCTTTAGAAGGAAAATGGTTTTTAAACCCTTTGTCTTGGCAATTCTTATTCGTCATAGGATTGACCAGTACTTTAGCGCTTAAACAAGGAAAAACAATCGCTTTTCAGTCTTTTTGGATTGTTTGTGCGGCAGCTTATCTCTTGTTGGCACTGTTATGGGTTCGCTTAAACTGGTGGGGTATTTTGGGGTGGCTTGGCTGGTCTTCCCCATTGTTGAACTTTAATAAAACCTTTTTAAGCTTGCCACGTTTACTCCATGTTCTTGCATTAGCCTTTTTTATTCTTTCTTTACCGAGCATCAATAAATGGTTTTATGTCTCTCAGAAACATCCTTTAGCAATCTTAGGAAAACATAGTTTACCGGTCTTTGTAACGGGAACCATTTTTGCGATGTTTGGACAAATTATAAAAACAGTGATGACAGGAACGTTTTTTTCCGATACCCTCTTAATAATAACGGGTATTGCTCTGCAATTTGGAGTCGCCTATTATTGTGAAAGACGGCGATCTTGGCAGTGGTCCTTTTCAAGGAAACTGATCCGTTTATAAGAAAAACGCTCCTGTAGTGTTTGTTGGGTGCGTTAACCTTAGTATAAAAAGCGCGTTGCGCAAAAAAATTAAAAGAGGTAGCAGTTTAAAAAAAAAGCGTTCTACACAGCAACAAAAGAAACTTTTTAATACTCTATTCGTTGAGTGGTGTAATTTTGTGCTGATACTTGGAGTATAAAAGCGTGAGTGTACATAAACGTCCATATGATGAACCTATTATCATGATTGAGCATAATGCTTTTGAAAATGCTTTTAATCGTCTCTATGAAGAAACAATGGCGCTGATTGAAAAAACCGCAGCGTATATTGACTCAGAAGGGAAATTAGTGGCACGTTCCCTTTCGGCAGAAGTTTCTGCAATCTATGCGAAAGAAGCTATGTATTTAAGTACACGACTGATGCAAATTGCTTCTCAACTCCTTCTTCTTCGGGCAGAGCGTGAAGGGGAAATGTCATCAGAACAAATAAAAAAAGAAATTGTAAAAGTATCACTTCATACACCGACATTGGAACTTGAAACCCCGCATTGGCATGAATTGCCAGAAATTTTCCGCCAATTTGTTTCTCATTCATTGCGTTTAGAAGCGCGCATACAGTATATGCGTGCTGGGTGGGAAACTGCAGCCTCTTGTGCCTTAGAAGATGATAATCCAGTAGGAAAACAAATCGAATTGCTCAAAACTGCCTTTGGGCGTTCTTAGAGGTATTCCCTAGCTTTGCGCGAAGGGGAAATGTCATCAGAACAAATAAAAAAGAAATTATAAAAGTGTCATTCCATACACCAATATTGGAACTTGAAACCCCGCATTGGCATGAATTGCCAGAAATTTCCCGCCAATTTGTTTCTCATTCATTGCGTTTAGAAGCGCGCATTTTTTCGTTTAGATATGCAGCTATAGTTTAAGCGCGCTGGTAAATAAGGGGAGGCTGTAGTTTAAGCGATCCAGTGGGAAAACAAATCGAATTACTGAAAACAGCTTTTGGGGGTGTTTTGAGAAGAATAGCGCCTTGCTTCTTTCTTGCGATATTTAGAGCAATCTACCCATTTTTTACAACCAAAATGTCACAACTAAAACCAATCTAGAGTGCTTTTTTC
Source organism: Bartonella sp. TT67HLJMS (assembly GCF_042193375.1). Lineage (NCBI taxonomy): Bacteria > Pseudomonadati > Pseudomonadota > Alphaproteobacteria > Hyphomicrobiales > Bartonellaceae > Bartonella > Bartonella sp. TT67HLJMS. Next base: position 33,395 of record NZ_JBHILP010000014.1, on the reverse strand, counting down.
TGCCTAATTTCTATTTGAGCGTAGGAAATATCTTGAGCTTATAGCTGAGAGGTATTGATTTCGAATTATGGCATGGGATGGGGTATGGTTGGTCTTGTGGAAATCGGCTTTGGTTGATTGCAGCTGGAACACTTTCTGTTGATATATCGTGTGATTTTGTTTTGGCTATGATAATGATCAGGCGCTAGATAGAGCTGGGGCTTGTACATCAATTTATTTATGCTCTATAATTTATGTCTATAAAGTTGCTGTAAAGCGTGTGTTAATGAGGATGATACACATTGTGTCAGTTTTTGGGCTTCTCTTGTTTTGAATGGAAGTTATTTTCTTCGCGTAAAATAAAACATCCAAAATTAAAGTGCTATATAAAGCGCTATATGCTATATAAAGTGCTATATAATAAATGCCTCTGGGGTTCTCTGTGTCCCATGCATAACGTCCCTCTCCATGCATATGTCTCCTTTCCATGCAATGTCATTGTGGTGTAATGGGCATATTCAAAAACACCTCTCAGTTCTTGCTTACATCCCATTGAGCTCCCTCATCTTTACGCTTGCAAAATATTTGCCAGTCCTCAATGTTGCGACAGTCCTTGGCTCTTGAGACGGTTCATTAGAGGCATTTTTAGTCCTTTCTTGCACAGGTTCACTTCACACGGAAATCCCACGTGTGATGTGCAGATAAAAGATTTTGATTGATTCAATATAAAGAGGTTTGTAATGAGAAAATCTTACGATATTCGGGATTCTTATTCAACATACAAAATAATGAATTATCTCTATAAATCAATGTATTGATTTATTATGGTAGTGTCATGCTATAACGTAAAAAGTTTCCGCAAAGTGTATAGCATCCATTGCATAGTCTCTTTACACTTAATGAATGTACAATCCAGCACTGATCTATTTGCTCGCTTGCGATGTTTAACTGTTATGGCATTGGAAATGATACAGAAAGGGAATTTTTATGCTTTATAGGGTGTTTGCTTGTGATGTGTGAATGGTTTTGATTGACTTCAGTGATGCTTCATAAAGTATGTTCCATAAAGATGCTGTTCGTTGCGTGTTATAATTGGGGGGCATGATCATCTTTTTACTGGTTTTGTCTTGGGTTGTTGTTTTCTTTGTGGTCTTGTCTTTATTCACATCTTTATTCACAGGGGGGAAAAGTGTATAGACTGTAGTTTATGGCAGAGACGATTCGTATTATAGGCATTGATCCCGGATTACGGCGTACAGGGTGGGGCGTTATCGATGTTGCTGGTAATCGTCTTCAGTTTATTGCAGCAGGGACGGTTTCTTCTGATGTAAAGTGTGAGCTGGCTTCTAGACTATGTCAGATCCACAAAGGTCTTTCAGAGGTTGTGCATCAATTTATGCCCCATGAAGCCGCTGTAGAACATGTGTTTGTCAACAAAGATGCTACAGCAACTTTAAAACTTGGGCAAGCGCGTGCAATTGCACTGCTGGTTCCTGCGCAAGCAACTCTTCCTGTTTTTGAATATGCGCCCAACAAAGTGAAAAAATCGGTTATTGGTGTTGGACATGGGTCTAAAGAACAAATCCATATGATGGTAAAAGTTCTCCTCCCACGGGCTGAATTTGATAGCAGTGATGCGGCTGATGCTCTTGCTCTTGCTCTTTGTCATAGTATGCATCGTAAGAGTATTGACCGATCTTATCAGGCAAGGATGGCGATATGATTGGGGTGGCAACATGATTGGTAAATTAAAGGGCACCCTTGAACATATCTTTGATGATCATATCCTTCTTGATGTTCACGGTGTGGGTTATGTTGTTTTTGTGTCAAATCGGCTCCGTCCTTCTTTACCCTCTGTTGGGGAGGCATTAAGCCTTTTTATTGAAACGCATGTTCGGGAAGATGCAATCCGCCTTTTTGGTTTTGCTACAAGAGCTGAACAGGAGTGGTTTTGTCTTCTACAAAATGTTCCTGGAGTAGGGGCGAAGGTTGCTTTGGCAATCTTGGGTACTTTATTGCCAGATGAACTCGCTCAAGCTATTGCCTTAAACGATATTGCGATGATTAGTCGAGCGCCGGGCGTTGGTAAAAAAGTCAGTGAAAGAATTGTGGGTGAGTTGAAAAGTAAAACACTCCCCTTTGAACAAGCGGCCAAGACTGTTTCGGTTTCTCAGCGTGAGATGACTAATCAACCTGCGCATGATGCGCTTTCTGCGTTGATGAAGCTAGGGTTTGAGCGGGAGCAAGCATCCCGTGCTCTTGCTCTTGCGATGAACGCTCTTGAGGAGGAAACTGTTTCTTCTGCCCTGCTGATCCGCCATAGTCTCAAATTGCTTTCTTCTCCTACTTAAGATCAAGGTAACAATGCATAAAGATGAAGATAAACGCCTTCTGGGTTCCGCTCCCCTTCCTAACGATCCAGATCGTTCCTTAAGACCACAAGTTCTCGATGATTTTATTGGTCAAGAAGCGGCACGGGCTAATTTAAAAATATTTATTGAAGCAGCAAAAACGCGGCAAGAAGCGCTGGATCATGTTTTGTTTGTAGGACCTCCGGGGTTAGGAAAAACAACGCTGTCACAGATTATGGCAAAAGAATTAGGCGTTAATTTTCGCTCTACTTCAGGACCGGTCATCGCTAAAGCAGGAGATTTAGCCGCTCTCTTGACCAATCTCGAAGAACGTGATGTCTTGTTTATTGATGAAATTCATCGCTTAAATCCGGCGATTGAGGAAATTCTTTATCCAGCTATGGAAGATTATCAACTTGATTTGATCATTGGGGAGGGGCCGGCGGCACGCTCGGTGAAAATTGATCTGGCTAAATTTACTTTGGTAGCGGCAACCACACGTTTGGGGCTTTTGACCACACCGCTGAGAGACCGTTTTGGCATCCCAATTCGTCTAAATTTTTATACTATAGAAGAATTGGAATATATTGTGCAGCGTAATGCACGGCTTTTTGCCGTCAAGATCAGTGATGATGGTGCTCATGAAATTGCACGCCGAGCACGGGGGACTCCTCGTATTGCTGGGCGGCTTTTGCGGCGCGTTTGTGATTTTGCTTTGGTTAAACAGGCAAAACAAATTGACCAAAAAATCGCCGATGAAGCGCTTTCGCGCCTTGAGGTCGATCATCTTGGGCTTGATCCGCTTGACCGCCGCTACTTGCTCCTGATTGCGGAAACTTTTTTAGGGGGACCGGTGGGGATTGAAACAATTGCTGCTGCTTTATCAGAACCACGCGATGCCATTGAAGATATTGTTGAACCGTATTTGCTCCAACAAGGTTTTATTCAAAGAACCGCTCGTGGACGCATTCTAACTGAAAAGGCTTGGAGCCATTTAGGGCTTTCTGCTCCTGTCTCTACAACGTCTATACAAAGGCGTTCTCAACTTTCTGATGCTCAAGACAATTCATCACTTCAGGCGTCTTTATGGGATGGGGAAGATGACTAAGACATTCTCTTTAATTAAAAGAAACTATGTGAATATTTTATAGTAAGGTCATAAAATACAAGAGATGTGCTTCTTTTAGCATATTCTGACCAAAAAGGTCTTGCACGATTAAGGGGGCTTTTGCTTTTCACAACTTCAACACAAAAATGTGTTCAATCTTTTGATTGATAAACAATTTGCTATATTAAATGATTTTATGGGACATGAAGTCAATGACAGAAATAACTCCTTTTAAGAGCAATCATACAAATGCTTTTCATAATTTTCAGGTCCGCGTTTATGTTGCGGATACAGATTTTTCCGGTGTGGTTTATCATGCGCGTTATCTTGAGTTTTTTGAACGAGGACGTTCAGAGTTTTTACGGGATACCGGTTTTAATAATAAGATGTTAGCAGCAGGGGTTGAGGGGGAAAAACTGTTTTTTGTTGTGCGTCATATGGAAATTAATTTTTCAAGACCAGCTAAAATTGATCATCTTTTAGTCGTAAAAACACGTGTTACTCATATCCAAGGGGCACGCTTTTTTATGGAGCAATCTATTTTGCATGAGGCGACCACGTTGGTAACAGCCAAAGTTGAAATTGCTCTGATTAATGAGGAGGCAAAACCGCGACGTTTACCCAAAGAACTTTTTGCAAAAATGCTTGGTTAAAAGTGTTATTCATTGAATGAGCAGCTTCAGGAGAGATCAGGGGATATAAAGTAATCTACAATCTAAGATCATACATTTATCATAGCCTAAATATTTTCCAACAAGGTCACACGATACATCAAAAGAAAGCGCTTCTACTACAGTAGCTACAATAAATTGAAGATGATATTCCACAAAATTAAACACGCCTCATCTATGTTATGATTCAAAATCAATGTCTCATCATCTATTTTCTGCTATAAAATCAAGATATTTTCTTTCTTTTGAAGAAAGGTTCGTTGGCATAAGAAAACAGCAGAAAAGGACAAAACAAAAAAAGAAATAAAAATGGATTAAGATTTATTTTTATAAAAATGCACATACCCAGCAAAATATTGCAATGTTGCAATAAAGTGATAATAAGCCATTAAGTCGAAAATTTTCTCAAAACACCCAAAGAGTATTTTAAGCAATTTGATTTTTTTGCTGGATTGTCATTTGGCATCACAAGAGCGCATGTCCTATCCATTTTCATCCATAATACATGGCTTTATCTGCGCTTCTAAACGCAGTGAATGAGTGAGAGATCAATGTATACAAAGCAGAAATGCATTCTTGATTTAAAGTTTCAAAAGCACATTATTTTATATGATAGATCGACTTGGAAAGGTAAATTATCACTTCTCATGGGCACAAACCCCAATAGAGTAATAGAGTAAAATACTTTCATTTCAAATTTATTCATGTTGAAACAATTAAAATCATAGGCTTATACATCATAAGATGAGCAATATAAATCATTGAAAAAATTGTAAAAATATTTCTTATGGATCATTCTCAATGTAATAACGATCAAATATCGCAAGTGAGAAAAGAGAACGAAGAAGCCAGTTTTCATGAAGTAAAGATGTGAAAAGGCTTTTTTCACGTCACAGAAGCTTTTACGTTATACCATGGTGTCAGAGAGAGATGATAGGCATTGAAATGGGCAAATTCACAACACAATGAGATTACATGAGACTTACACTAGATTATATGGGACTTACAATAGGGGTGCATGGGTGAGGCACATTGTTGTGAGGTATTTTATGGTGGTTTATTGTCGTTTTTTTGTGCCCGAGGGTGTCCCCGTATTAAATTTGATGCAAAATGAGAGAAAATAGTCTGAGGTAAAGCGCAGTCTTTCATGATTATAACATATTTATTTATAATGATAATTCATTGCGTTGTCACTTTTAGATAATTCTGAAACTTGTAAGATGTTTTCTTTTCAAGCTTTATTGCTGCCAATTCATCAAAAACATTTTCTTACATGTCACAAGCGGGCTTGGTGAGTGGGGACAAAAACACTTAAGATAAGGAATAAAAATGCCTCTTATGAATGTTTTCAAGTACTAAGACTTATCGCTGCATTTTAAGCTTAAAACGTGTATGAGGGTTTAGCTTTCTTTTCATGAGCGTAAAGATGGTGGTGTATAATAGATTTGATATCACGCATTTTTATATCTTTTATTTTTATAGCATTTATGGGGAAGGCTTTATCGTTATATTATTCATAAATGCTGTTGTGAAATGAGGGGGGCGTGTGTTGAGGGATGTCTCTCGTCATCACTTTTTAAAGAAATTTAAGAAACAAGTCTTGTTTTAGCACATGAATTTATGTGAGACTAAGGTTTTTTACTTAAATTTAGAAACTATAAAATAATCTGTTTTATAGAATTTTAAAAAATACACCTTTTATTTAGAGGGACAAAAATTATGCCGCATGGTGAACTAACGAATCCGGAAACAATTGGAATGTTGCATTTGTTTATGCAAGCGAGTTGGATCGTGAAAGGTGTTATGATCGGGTTGCTGCTCGCTTCCATTTGGAGTTGGGCAATTATTTTTGATAAAATTTTTACGTATCGGAGAATACGGCGTGAAATAAAGCAGTTCGAACGTACATTTTGGTCAGGCAAAGCGCTAGAAGATCTTTATGCGTCATGTAAAAGTCAACACACCAATAGTATATCTGCTGTTTTTATGGCGGCAATGATTGAATGGAAAAAATCTCTTGAAAAAGGGACCCATACATCGAAAAGTTTGCAGAGCAGAATTGATAAGGCTATGGATTTGACGCTGGGGCGTGAAAGTGAAAAAATAGAATCAAAATTAAGTTTTCTTGCGACATTGGGATCTGCGGGACCCTTTATCGGACTTTTTGGAACAGTTATTGGTATTATGGAGTCTTTTCTTTCTATTTCAGCTTCTCAAAATACATCACTTGCCATTGTCGCGCCAGGGATTGCAGAAGCGCTTTTGGCGACCGCTATTGGTTTGTTTGCAGCAATTCCAGCCGTTATTGCTTATAACAAGTTGACTCATGAAAGTGCGCGCATCATTGCACAAATAGAAAATTTTGCTGATGAATTTTCAACAATTGTATCGCGGCGTATTGATGAAACACGCACAGCGCCTTCCTCATTATAAAAAGGAGCTTATCCCATGGGAATTTCTGTTGCTTCTTCTTCTCGCAAAAATACACGTAGGCGCTATCATTCACGAAGCCAACTGATGAGTGAGATCAATGTTACTCCTTTTGTGGATGTCATGCTGGTCTTGTTGATTATCTTTATGGTCTCTGCCCCCCTTTTAGTGAACGGTGTTCCTCTAGATTTGCCTCATAGTCAAGCGGGTCCCGTACGAGCTCAAAAAACGCCCCTTACGGTTTCACTTGACGCGCAAGGGCGCTTTGCCATTAATCAAGATTATTATGAAACGTCACAAGCACTGATTGCACACCTTAAAACTCTTCTGGAAGAAGATGCTACACAAAAAGATCAACGGGTTTTTGTGCGGGTTGCTAAAACTGTTGAATATCAGCAAGTATTAAAACTGCTGGCGGATATTCAAAAAGCGGGGTTTTCTCAAGTTGCGTTAGCAAGTCTAGCACAATAAATAATAAGTAATAAAATTTGCGCATAACCTATTGTTTTTAAGTGTTTTTAAAAGAGCACAGAGTGATTAAAAATGAAAAAATATAAGTCATAAATAAGGCATAAAGAATGAACAAAGACTCCTATCATAGCATGAAACGAGGCTTGGCTTTATCCCTTGTGGTCCATGTCATTTTTCTCAGTTGGGGAGCCGTTCAGTTTACAAGCTCTGTCTCTTTACCACAACCATTGGAAGCAATTCCTATCACTCTTGCTCCTTTAGTGGACGAGTTGTCCTCTCAACAAGGATCCGTGAAGGCTCCTATCCGTGCAATTCCTGCCGTTAAACCAACTATGCAACCACAAGAGAAAGAAGATGCACGCCATATTGGAGAGGGACAAATAGATAGTCTAGCACCTTTTCAACCAAAGGAAAAACTGCGTTCTGTTGAAACAGCATCGCTACCACCAAGCAAGAACACGTCAGAAACATTTGCACCCGAACTTACAAAACCAGAATTATTAGAAGCAAAAACAGAGGATACCCCCAAGGTTGCACCTGAGATGCCTTTGAGCACGCCGGAAGATGCCCCTAAGGTTGCACCTGAGATGCCTTTGAGCACACCACCGGAGGATACTTCCAAGGTTGCACCTGAGATGCCTTTGAGCACACCACCGGAGGATACTCCCAAGGTTGCACCTGAGGTGCCTTTGAGCACGCCGGAGGATGCCCCTAAGGTTGCGCCTGAGATGCCTTTGAGCACGCCGGAGGATGCCCCTAAGGTTGCGCCTGAGATGCCTTTGAGCACACCGGAGGATACTCCCAAGGTTGCACCTGAGATGCCTTTGAGCACGCCGGAAGATACTCCTAAGGTTGCACCTGAGATGCCTTTGAGCACACCGGAGGATACCCCTAAGGTTGCACCTGAGGTGCCTTTGAGCACGCCACCGGAGGATACTCCTAAGGTTGCACCTGAGATGCCTTTGAAGGCTCCGGAAGATGCACTCAAGCCTGCGCACAAAAATGAAGAGATGATATCGCCAAAAGAATTGGCTCCAACGGTACAGAAAGTACCAGCAGAGCAGATTGTTCATCAAGCACCCAAAATTACACTTCCAGAAAAAATTTTTCTTCCACAGTTTAAACCAAAATTTGACGAAGAATTCCCAAGGAAGAAAGGGGCTGCATTGAATCAAAAGACGCCAAAGCTTAACAAGAAAAACCAAGAGAAACAGACCATTGAAGATATTTTAGCACTGGAGGAAAATAATTTACTCAATCGTGCGCGGTCACAAGGAGGGGGAGCAAAACGTTCCCATACACCAGAAGCTTTGGGTGCAAGAAAAAACATTGATGATACCACAAAAATGGCACAAACATTGGTCAATATTGCGGGGGGATGTATTCAACAGAAGCTTAAACTTGTGGCGCTTGGTGGCGATTTAAAAAACCGTCCGGTTGTGCGGTTGCGATTTTATTTAGATCGTGAAGGGATGGTTGTGGGCGATCCTATCATTGATCCCGTAAGCGGTCTTGAGAGTCAACAAGCTATTATGATGAGGCAGGTGTATGCCGCTGTCTTTTCATGCCAACCTTATGCAGATCTCCCACGTGATCAATATGATCTATGGGGGCAAGGTTTTGACTTTAATGTTGATCCCCTCCAAGAAATAAGATGATAAATGAGAAAAAATAAATTGGCTTAACGAAAGGACACATTCCATGATGACTATAACGAGACATAAAGTTTTTGCTTGGTTTATTGTCACTTGCGGGTTGTGGCTTTCAAGTATTTCATCGGGTTATGCGCAATTGAAAGGGACTATTTCGAGCGCTGATTTTAATCCCATTCCCATTGCAATTACAGACTTTATTTCCAATGATTCGATTGGGTTGAAAATATCTGCTGTGGTGACAGCCGATCTTGAGCGGTCGGGGCTTTTTTTACCGCTTAATAAAGAAAATTTTCTTGAAAACATTTCTAATCCTAATAAACAACCGCATTTTGCGTCTTGGCAGAAAATAAAAGCGCAAGGTTTAGTTACGGGGCAAGTCATGAGGGAAATCGATGGACGTTTGAGGGTCGATTTTCGTTTATGGGATGTTTTTGGACAAAGACAATTGAAAGGACGGCGTTTTTATACTGCGACAGAACGTTGGCGGCGTGTGGCACATATGATCGCAGATGAGATCTATAGTGAGATGACAGGAGAAAGTGGTTATTTTGATACACGAATTGTTTTTATCGATGAAACGGGCCCCCAAAATGCACGCATTAAACGCTTAGCAATGATGGATCAAGATGGCGCAAATTTGATTTATATGTCTGATGGAAGTGAATTGGTTCTTACACCGCGGTTTTCCCCAAAAAGACAAGAAATGACCTATATGGCTTATGAGGACAATCAAGTACCTCATGTTTATCTTCAACAAATTGAAATGGGACAAAGAGAGTTGATCGGGACGTTTAATAACATGACAATTGCTCCGCGTTTTTCTTCTGATGGACAAAAGGTCATCATGAGTTTGTTACAAAATGATGGCAGTGCAAATCTTTACACCATGGATTTACGAACTCGTACAATGACGCGACTTACAACAACGTCTGCTATCGATACTTCTGCTTCTTATTCACCGGATGGAAAACAAATCGTCTTTTCCTCAGATCGTAGTGGAAAGCCGCAAATCTATAAAATGAATGCGGATGGGAGTGATATTCAGCGTATTTCTTCAAATGAGGGGAGTTATTCGACACCTATTTGGTCACCACGGGGTGACTATATCGCCTTTACAAAACAATTAAGTGGGCAATTTTCTATCGGTGTTATGCGCCCTGATGGACAAGGAGAACGAATTTTAACCACGGGTTTTCATAATGAAGGACCAACTTGGGCACCCAATGGTCGTGTGCTGATGTTCTTTCGCAAAAATCCCGGTATGGGACCAAAAATTTATACGATTGACATTACAGGACGCAATGAACGACAACTCCCTACACCCAATGATGCTTCGGATCCAGCATGGTCGCCATTGCTCAATATACAGTAAAACAAAATGCTTAAAAACAGAATATAGAAGGAATATAGTCTATACAGTTTCAAGTTTACACAATCTCAATTGTCTTTGATTATTTAAAAGAAGGAATTGATTATAGTGGGCATGGGGAGTTATGTAGATTTCATCTATCATCTACGGTTGTTTATCGACAATGGAATTTCCTTGGGGAAAATGCTTAAAAAAATTCAAAAACGATATCTTGAAAAAATATAGTCGAAAATTCTGAGGTCTCTAGATTTCAACTTTTTATTCAAAGTGTCGCTATATATTTTTGACTTCCTATTCGTTTTGGCTTGCGAAGAGTCTGGACTCTTGTCAAGGGTGTTTTTCTGTTGCTTTCTGATGTGTTTTATTCAAGTACGCTGTTGTTTTAGGTCTGAATATTGACTGATCGGTAATAGCAAAAGGACAGATTTTTAAGATAAATGACATTATTTTATGAAACATACGATGCTATAAAGTTAAAAATTTATCCGCAACGGATTGGAGAGATATACCGGCTTTTTATACAATACTTTGCTAAACAATCAGCTCTAGCTTTTCATTTGCTTATTTTTATTCTGTGATGTTGTAAAACACTGTCATTTGAGGTGTGGCGATATAGGGCATATAAACCTCCTTGAGATATTTAAGTATTTTTTTAAGTGCGTGGCGAATATTTAGGGGAGTGTGTATTTTATGAGCCGTAAGTTTCAAGTGAATTCCATGGGTGATTCGTCATAGGAATACGTCAAGAAAATCCGTATTGTTTACAGACCGGATCATCTTCATTACTTGAGGGTGGGGAGGTTAATCTTAAAGAACAAAAAGATCAGATAGAGAGGGGCTATAGGGATAATCTTTGGGGTATGTAAGAAAGGCGTGAGACTACAGAGTTTTTTATGCTTTATTTTTTGGTGATGTTTTCTGGAATTAATGGCGGTTTTCTTGTTGCACCAACGGTTAGTCCCCGCTATTGACGCGGGGCTTTTATATGTGCGGATAAAGAGGAAAGGTGACAGATGCTTTTGAAGCCCTCATGAATGAAGAGAGGGCTTATGCAAATGGTGGGAATTATACAGATAATTTTGCCAAAATCTCATCGCTGACATCAAAATTGGCATAAACATTTTGTACATCATCATCTTCTTCTAATGTTGAAATCAGCCGTAAAACGGACAAAGCTTTTTCTTCATCTATTGGTGCAAGGGTGGTGGCTTTCCAAATCGTTTTAATCGATTCTGCTTCACCAAGTTTTGCCTCAAGAGTTTTGGAAACTTCACCAATATCTTCAAATGCGCAGGTAATATGATGTCCGGTTTCTTCTGATTGCACATCTTCGGCACCGGCTTCAATTGCTGCATCCATGATGTTATCGGCTGTTCCTGCTTCTGGCTTATAGATTATTTCACCAATCCGATTAAACATGAAACTGACCGATCCTGTTTCTCCTAGGGCTCCTCCTGATTTTGTGAAGGCGGCGCGCACATTTGAAGCGGTGCGGTTGCGGTTATCGGTTAAAGCTTCAACAATGACGGCAACACCGCCTGGTCCATAGCCCTCATAGCGTACTTCATCATAATTTTCGACATCGGTGCCTGAAGCTTTTTTAATCGCGCGTTCAATATTATCTTTCGGCATCGATTGTGCTTTGGCATTTTGAACAGCCAGCCTTAAACGGGGATTCATGGCTGGATCAGGAGCACCTTGTTTTGCTGCTACGGTAATTTCGCGCGCAAGCTTAGAAAATATTTTCGAGCGCATTGCATCTTGACGCCCTTTACGGTGCATAATATTTTTAAATTGTGAATGGCCTGCCATAGTTTTCCTTCCTATTTTAGGGCTTTCTTTCCAGTTGGATACTCTTTAAGAATTTAAGGCGATAAAACACGCATCCCACCAGAATAAATGTGCCACGGCATGAGGTGAAATAATCGAATAAACCCTTTATAAGAAAATTCATCTTAAAGGTAAAGACACCTTAGTTGAGGATCATTACAAGAGAGATCTCTTGTCGTTGAGCAAAAATAACGCTATAACAGAATGTAATCTCATGGCAAAATGGTTTATTCCATGCCTCGCTTTGTTTTAGGAGTGGTTGGAGAGACCTAACATATAAAAAGTTCTAGTGCTCTTGAGTGGGCGGTAACCGGCCTCATAGAAGAGGCGCAGAAGAGGATTTATAAAAATGGCAACGCAACTTTTGATGCCCAAAGCAACAGCTGTTTGGTTGGTTGATAATACAGCTCTTTCTTTTGATCAGATTGCAGAATTTTGTAAATTGCATGTCTTGGAAGTAAAAGCTATTGCCGATGGTGATGCGGCTTATGGTATTAAAGGTTTAGATCCGATTAGTTCTGGGCAATTGACGCGCAGTGAAATTGCACGGGTGGAGGCTGATCAAAACGCACGCTTGAAAATTTCTCAATCTAGGGTGCATATTCCTGAAAAAAAACGCAAAGGGGCGCGCTATATCCCTCTTTCTCGACGCCAAGATCGTCCCAATGGTATCCTATGGTTGGTTACGAACCATCCCGAGTTGAAAGATGCACAAATTGCACGGTTGATTGGGACAACAAAAGCGACAATTGAACAAATCCGCCTTAGAACCCATTGGAATAGTGCAAATTTGGTTCCTCTTGATCCTGTAGGACTTGGTTTGTGTTCGCAAATTGATTTAGATTTTGAGCTCCAGCGTGCGGCGAAAAATCGCCCTGTTGCTGCAGAAGAAGATAGGTCGTTGCTTCCCGCTTCTGTGACGGAAAACGCTGACCTAGAGGAAAATGAGCGTGAAGAAAATCTGCATAAGACTTTTGATGCTGATAAAGTTTTTGCAAAGTTGAACGCGCTGCAAAAAAATCGTCAAGATCAAGATGATGCATAAAAAGCCATAACGTATAAGGGAAACATTTCTTATGGAAATGTTAGAGGAATGGCTGGAGAGAAGAAAATTTGGCAGAGACTCAAAAATAAAAATGATGACCAAAAAAACAGAAAAATTTCGTCTTCATTAGGAATTAACGGTTATTCTTGAAAATATTTTTAAGAATTTACCCTTCTTTACGACACTCAAGGAGAAACGGACTATGCGCTCTACCAAAAAAACCTTCTCTCATTCTTTAGCTATCCTCTTTTTTTTCTCACTATGCTTGGGTGGGTGTGGCAAAAAAAATGTCGGTACACTTAACGGTATGAATGGCGCTTATATGAATGATGCTGGTTTGAATCAGGTGTCACCAGGCTCAGGACAAGAATTTACGGTTAATGTGGGTGATCGCGTATTTTTTAGTCTCGATTCTTCTTCACTTGATGCTGATGCTGAACGTATTTTAATGCGCCAAGCGGAATGGTTGCTTCATTATCCTTATTATTCTATTATGATCGAAGGTCATGCTGATGAGAGGGGAACACGTGAATATAACTTGGCACTTGGACAGCGCCGTGCTGTTGCTGTGCGAAACTATTTGGTATCTCTAGGTGTGTCTGAACAACGGATTCAAACAATTTCTTACGGAAAAGAAAGACCTGTAGCAGTATGTGATGATATTTCCTGTTGGAATCAAAATCGACGTGCTGTGACAACGTTGAGTGACATGAATAGTCATTAAAAAGAAGATTGTTTGTTTCAACTATTCAATGAGCTCTTAAGGGGAAAAAAGAATGTATCGTAAAATCAATTGGAAAACTATCTTTTATATGGCGGTTTTCATGGCTTGTTCTACTTCACTTGTTCAAAGTGCGGCACGAAGGGCTTCCGAATATCCTGCACATGATACGGATAAAGTTGATGAAGTTGATAAGGCATCTAGCGCGGAGGAAAAAGCCACTGACACTGCTGATAAGGCTATTGATGCAGTGAAGAAAGCACCTGAAGCAGCTGATAAAGCAGCATCTAGCGCGGAGGAAAAAGCCACTGACACTGCTGATAAGGCTGTCGATGCAGTGAAGAAAGCAGCTGAAGCAGCTGATAAGGCAGCATCTAGCGTGGAGGAAAAAGCCACTGACACTGTTAATAAGGCTGTCGATGCAGTGAAGAAAGCACCTGATGCAGCTGATAAGGCAGCATCTAGCGCGGAGGAAAAAGCTACTGATACTGCTGATAAGGCTATTGATGCAGTGAAGAAAGCACCTGAAGCAGCTGATAAAGCAGCGTCTAGCGCGGAGGAAAAAGCCACTGACACTGTTAATAAGGCTATTGATGCAGTGAAGAAAGCACCTGAAGCAGCTGATAAAGCAGCATCTAGCGTGGAGGAAAAAGCCACTGACACTGTTAATAAGGCTATTGATGCAGTGAAGAAAGCACCTGAAGCAGCTGATAAGGCAGCATCTAGCGTGGAGGAAAAAGCCACTGATACTGTTAATAAGGCTGTCGATGCAGTGAAGAAAGCACCTGAAGCAGTTGATAAAGCAGCGTCTAGCGTGGAGGAAAAAGCCACTGACACTGTTAATAAGGCTATCGATGCAGTGAAGAAAGCACCTGAAGCAGCTGATAAGGCAGCATCTAGCGTGGAGGAAACAGCCACTGACACTGTTAATAAGGCTATCGATGCAGTGAAGAAAGCACCTGAAGCAGCTGATAAGGCAGCATCTAGCGTGGAGGAAACAGCCACTGACACTGTTAATAAGGCTATCGATGCAGTGAAGAAAGCACCTGAAGCAGCTGATAAGGCAGCATCTAGCGTGGAGGAAACAGCCACTGACACTGTTAATAAGGCTATCGATGCAGTGAAGAAAGCACCTGAAGCAGCTGATAAGGCAGCATCTAGCGCGGTGGAAAAAGCCACTGATACTGTTAATAAGGCTATTGATGCAGTGAAGAAAGCACCTGAAGCAGCTGATAAGGCAGCATCTAGCGTGGAGGAAAAAGCCACTGACACTGTTAATAAGGCTATCGATGCAGTGAAGAAAGCACCTGAAGCAGCTGATAAGGCAGCATCTAGCGCGGTGGAAAAAGCCACTGATACTGTTAATAAGGCTATTGATGCAGTGAAGAAAGCACCTGAAGCAGCTGATAAGGCAGCATCTAGCGCGGAGGAAAAAGCAACTGACACTGTCAATAAGGCTATTGATGCAGTGAAGAAAGCACCTGAAGCAGCTGATAAAGCAGCGTCTAGCGCGGTGGAAAAAGCCGCTAGTGTTGTGGAGCACCAAGGGATTATTTTAGAGAATCAACAGGCTTTATTTAAAGATTATGATTTAGATAAGCTTTTGCATAAGATACGAATGGTGCTTGAGCATAACAATCTAAAAAATGTTAACAAGCAGTTTCATGGGCTTTTTGATAAAAAATCCCCGTCCGTTTATTCTTGTTCTTTTGAAAAGTCCGCTGTGGATGAAAAATCTCAGACTGTAAAAGAAGAGATGGAGCAGGAGCATAGTACAGGTGATCAGACAAAGGTTGCTGCTGTGGAAGCTAAGGTAGAGAGTCATGATCATGAAAACAGTCAGCATTTTGACAAAGCGCATGAAGTAAGTGCTCAAATTGAAGCACATCAGAGTGACAATCTTTCTTCTTCTAAAGCTTTGTATAAGGAAGGGTATGATTTTATTCGTTCTGCCAACTATGTTGATGCTGAAAAAAGCTTTTGCGCTTTTCAAAATCGTTACAAAAAAGATTCTTTGAGTGATGATGCTTTATTTTGGTTGGCTGAATCTTTGTTGGGACAAAAACGCTATCATGAAGCAGCGCAAGTTTATCTTACCGCATGGTATGCAGATAAAAAGAAGCTCTATACCTCCGAGATTTTGCTGAAATTAGCAAGAAGTATGATCGCTCTTGAGCCAAATAAAGACGATTGTGCTCATTTTGTGAAAAAATCAAAACATCAAAAAACATTAGAGTCTATTTTTTGTAAACCTGCAAAATAAATAGCGAGGTCGTTTTCGGTGTGCGTTAGACTGGCAAGAAATCTCTTTAAAACATCGGATTTTATTCAGTGTCAAAAGTTGATTCTTGCCGTCTCAGGGGGAAGTGATTCTTTGGCTTTGATGTTTTTGGTCAAAGAGCATTTGGAAACTCTCTCAGTTCCTCCAGAAATGATTGTTGTCACGGTTGATCATCAATTGCGTAAAGAATCAACGCGTGAAGTAGAAACTGTTGCGAAAATTTGTCGAGTCCATCACATTAAACATATTGCTGTGCGGTGGGAAGGTGAAAAACCAAAGACGCATATTGCTTCCAGTGCTCGTGTTGCACGCTATGATCTCTTGGTTAAAGAAGCACAAAAACAAGGCGCATCAGTTATTATGACGGGCCATACACTCAATGATCAGGTTGAAACCTATCAAATGCGGTATCAACGTCTCCAAAAAAATAGAGGTGCGTTGCACGGTGAATTTGGTGCCGTGCGTGATGAGGTTTATTCCAATGGTTTTGCCGGTGTTTTGCGCGGTGAAGCCGAGGGTATATATGATGAGGATCATGCCAGAGAAACGGGAAAAAATATTGCCGAAAAAAACTATGGTCCCCTATATGAGCGTGGTTTATCCTGTATTCCGCGTGAGGCGTTGTTGCATAGAAAAGTGCGTTTGATTCGGCCGCTCCTTGGTGTAAAACGCCAAACATTACGGAATTATTTACGCTTACAAGGACAAACATGGATTGATGATCCAACCAATGAAGATCGCAATTTTGAACGTGTGCGCGTGCGTCAATCTCTTCATCCTGAAAAATTGGCTTATATTGCTCAAAAAATAAATGAAGCCGCATTGCAGCGTCGTCAACAAGCGAAAAATATTGCTGATTTGATCTTAGCGCTGGATATTACTGTTAAACATGGGCGTTGTTTCATAGCAAAGCCTGCGCTATTTTTACAGAAACATTCCAGTTTTCCTTTTGTGGTGGGGCTCTTTGCGGTGCTGATGGGAGGGGGATTTTATTTGCTTCCCAATCAAAAATTAAGCATGCTTGTTCAAAAACTTTGTCTCGATTCTCCAGAAAAGAAGCGTTTTACTTATGCGGGCTCTGTTATTGAATATAACAAGCACGGAATTTCTTTTTGGCGTGAAGGGAGAAATATGAAAGAGGCTATTGTTGAGCCAGATAAAACTTTTATATGGGATGGGCGCTATCAGATCACAAATCATGGATCTGAGGCTATAAAGATTGGAGCTGCAAATTTAGAACAGCTGAAATTTTTATTGAAAAATAGCGATTTTGAGCTTGAAAAGCCTCATTTTCCCTCTTTACAATCGCTGCTGATGATCTCAAATCACAAAGGGTATGATATTCCAGAGTTGATTTCTCAAGCAGTTGTTCATAAACATGTTATAATCAAGCGGATTATGGCACCTTTCGATTGGCTTTCTTCACGAGAAGATGCTGCTGTGGTAAATGTTGTGGAACCTTTTTTTAATATTGAGGTGAAAAGATAAAGGAAAATTACGCTAAAAGAAAATAAACAGCTTCTCATCTCTTGGCAAGGGGCTGACAAGGTTATATGTTAAGGGGAACTGTTTGAAATCTATATTTGATTAAGTGGGCTGAATATGAATTCCAATTACCGCTCTCTCCTCATTTGGGGAGTTATTGCCTTCATTTTGATTGTGTCGTTTTCTCTCTTTAATGGAGATAGTCAGCGTTCTGGTGGTGGAGAAGTCTCCTATTCTGAATTTTTGCAAAAAGTTGAGAATAATGAGTTGAAATCTGTGACCATTCAAGGTCAAAAATTAACAGGACAAACCATTGAACATAGAGCTATTTCAACCTATGCTCCTCGCGATCCAGGTTTGATACAAAAATTGGAAAGCAAAAACGTTAATGTTAAAGCTATTCCTGAAAGCTCTGGAAATAGCATTTTCCTCAATCTCCTCTTTTCCTTATTGCCTGTTATTATTATCGTGGGGGCGTGGATCTTTTTTATGCGGCAAATGCAAAATGGATCACGCGGTGCAATGGGATTTGGGAAATCAAAAGCGAGATTGCTTAATGAAGCGCAAGGACGTGTTACCTTTAAAGATGTTGCTGGCGTTGAAGAAGCAAAGCAAGATCTTCAAGAAATTGTTGAATTTTTACGTGAACCACAAAAATTTCAACGCTTAGGGGGGCGTATTCCACGCGGTGTTTTGCTTGTTGGTCCTCCAGGAACCGGTAAAACTTTGCTAGCACGTTCTGTGGCAGGTGAAGCCAATGTGCCATTCTTTACCATTTCAGGGTCTGATTTTGTTGAAATGTTTGTTGGTGTTGGGGCGAGCCGTGTGCGCGATATGTTCGAACAGGCTAAAAAAAATGCACCTTGTATTATCTTTATCGATGAAATCGATGCTGTTGGACGTCATCGGGGGGCTGGACTTGGTGGTGGAAACGATGAACGTGAACAGACCTTAAATCAGTTGCTTGTCGAAATGGATGGGTTTGAGCCTAATGAAAGTATTATTCTTATTGCCGCAACAAACCGTCCCGATGTGCTTGATCCCGCTTTGTTAAGACCAGGGCGTTTCGACCGACAAGTTGTTGTGCCAAACCCTGATGTTTCTGGGCGTGAACAAATCTTGAAAGTGCATGTGCGCAACGTGCCTTTAGCGCCTAACGTTGACTTAAAAATTTTGGCAAGGGGAACACCAGGATTTTCCGGTGCGGACCTGATGAATTTGGTAAATGAAGCTGCTCTTATGGCTGCGAGCCGTAATAAAAGAGTTGTCACGATGCAAGAATTCGAAGATGCCAAAGATAAGGTGATGATGGGGGCTGAACGTCGTTCAACCGCTATGACACAAGAGGAAAAAGAACTCACTGCTTATCACGAAGCAGGACATGCTATTGTGGCTCTTAATGTGCCGGTTGCTGATCCTGTCCACAAAGCAACAATCGTTCCAAGGGGTAGAGCATTGGGAATGGTGATGCAATTGCCTGAAGGCGATCGCTATTCCATGAGTTATCGGTGGATGATTTCTCGTTTAGCCATTATGATGGGTGGACGTGTGGCTGAAGAATTAAAGTTTGGAAAGGAAAATATCACATCCGGTGCTTCTTCTGATATTGAGCAAGCAACTAAATTGGCACGCGCAATGATCACACGGTGGGGATTTTCTGATCTGCTTGGAAATGTAGCTTATGGCGATAACCAAGATGAAGTCTTTTTGGGTCATTCTGTTGCGCGAACACAAAATGTCTCTGAAGAAACAGCGCGCATGATTGATATGGAAGTGCGTAAGCTTATTGATGATGCCTATAAAAATGCGACAAACATTTTGAAAACAAAAAGAAAAGAATGGTTTGCTTTGGCACAAGGTTTGTTGGAATATGAGACTTTAACGGGAGCTGAAATTAACGAAGTTATTGCAGGAAAGCCTCCTTCACGCACACAGAAAGATGAGAATGCTGCGCCACGCGCGTCTTCTGTTCCAAAAACTGGAAAAATGAAGACAGAGACAACAGTGGAAGATGAAAAAAACGCTGAAGCAGTCTCTAAAACAGTGCCTCATAAAGCAGAGACCGATAAACTAGAGGCAGACAAAGCAGAGGAAGCTGTTAGGAAAAAAACAGCAAAATCCGGTAATGTTGAGCCTAAGGAGGCTCCGTCTAAAGAACGGCAGTCGGGTGAGACTGAGAAAAAAGCACAAAGCACAAAAGGTACCGCAAAATCAGTCAACCGCTCTAAAAGTAATGCTGAAAAGAAGCCCAGTACTGCGGGAGATGATAAAGAAAAATAAGAACTGTTTAATAACGCTTGAGTAACGATGTTTTAGGAAAACTTCTAAATTCTTTGAGAAAGGCGCAAGCAAAGCTTGCGCCTTTAATGTAGTATTTGCAAAAATATGGAAGCAAAAAATTAAGCAAAGCTGTTGTATGATGATAGTTTTAGCAGGCTACAAGGCGAGGTGGTATTTTCTTTACGGATTTAGCAAGGTTTGAGGCTGGGCGATAGATTTCCTTGCGGATTTGGTAAGGTTTGAGGTTAGGTGCTGGGGTTCTTTACGGATTTAGCAAATGTGTGAGATTATCCTTTGGTTGTGTTCAGGAGATGTGTAAAGCATTTTGAGGAGATAATATTGCTTTTATGTATGAGGGTGTGAACATAATTGGTTGAGAGGGGTTTAGATGTGTAGATGATGAATAGGGTTCTTGATTGTCTAAATGCATGAAGGTTTAGATCAATGATCTGATTTTATATGGGGAGGGGACTATTGTACCAAGGGGGCTTGTTAGGGTTTTAAAGAAAAGCCAAGGGAAGAATTATATATTAAAGGAAAGAGGCATGGTGCAAAAATATTTTGGTACAGATGGAATTCGGGGGAAAGCCAATTCATTTCCTATGACACCCGATTTTGCCATGAAGGTGGGGATGGCTGTAGGGGTTTTATTCCGCTCACAACATCAATCACGTCGTGTGGTGATTGGCAAGGATACACGATTATCTGGCTATATGTTGGAGAATGCTTTGGTTTCAGGGTTGACTGCTGCGGGGATGGAAGCTTTTTTATTGGGGCCAGTGCCAACACCTGCTGTTGCAATGCTTTGCCGCTCTTTGCGAGCGGATCTTGGGGTGATGATTTCTGCTTCTCATAATCCGTTCTATGATAATGGAATTAAACTTTTTGGTCCTGATGGTTTTAAACTTTCAGATGATATGGAAGCGAAAATTGAACAATTGATCGATACAGATCTTTCAAAGTCTTTAGCAAGTTCTGCCGAAATTGGTTATGCAAAACGGGTTGAGGGGGATATTTATCGTTATATTGAATATGCCAAACGAACCTTGCCGCGTGATGTTCGCTTAGATGCTTTGCGTATTGTTGTGGATTGTGCCAATGGGGCTGCTTATAAAGCTGCTCCCCGTGCTTTATGGGAATTGGGGGCTGAGGTTTTTGCTATTCATGATGAGCCCAATGGTACCAATATTAATCAAAAATGTGGATCAACCGATTTAAGCTCTTTAAAACGAAAAGTGCATGAAGTGCGTGCTGATGTGGGGATTGCTCTTGATGGAGATGGAGATCGTGTTCTCATTGTTGATGAAAAAGCACAAACGGTTGATGGAGATCAGTTGATTGCTGTAATTGCTGAAAATTGGCATAAAATGGGACGATTACGGTGCAATGGTGTTGTCACAACGATTATGTCAAATCTTGGACTGGAGCGTTTCTTGAACAGTAAAGGGTTGCACCTTGTAAGGACAAATGTTGGAGATCGTTATGTTGTCGATGCCATGCGCCAAAAGGGATATAATGTTGGTGGTGAGGCTTCTGGGCATATTGTGCTTAGTGATTTTGGTACAACGGGTGATGGCTTGGTAGCTGCATTGCAGATTTTAGCCTGTATGAAGGAAAGTCAAAGCCCTATGAGCCAATTGTGTAAACGGTTTGAACCTGTACCGCAAATTTTAAAAAATGTAACGATTAAAAATAAAAATGTACTGAAAAAAAATCCAGTCAAAGCGGCCATTGATCAAGCAGAGAAGCGGTTGGGAAAAGAGGCTCGGCTGGTGATCCGCGCTTCTGGAACTGAGCCGGTTATCCGCCTTATGGCTGAAGGCGATGCACGAGAAGTATTGGACACGGTCGTGACAGAGTTGGTGGATGTTATTATTCATCATGATGTACGCATGGGTACTGCACTTGAGGAATCTTGAATTTTTTGAGAAAATTATCAGATCATCTTTTGATAAAGGTCTTATTGTAATGCGGGATGTTGGCAATTACAAAAGGTATGGTAGCTATGTTAGTGATGTAATAACGGTAATTGATACTCTATTTACTAATCAATTAAATAAAAAAGAGAAAAATAGAGTTCTCATAAATATAACGCGTAGAGTGTTCTATAGTTCGTAAGATATTTAAAATATACCTTTTTTTGATTTTCCTTTTTCTTTTGCTTATTCGTAAACTAGTTATTATTTTAACAGAGTTTATAGCAGGGGGGAGTTTATTAGTGTTATTCATTCTTTTTGCTGGATATACAGCGGGGGCAGATCCTTATGAACATCAAACAGCAATGGGCCATTGGTTATATCGTCGTTATGTTTCTAAGTTCAGCTGCCAATTGGGGATATGATGCGCTCCTATTACGTTTAGCTCCCCTAATTATAAACTTATACTTTTCCGATAATGAGTAGAATAATTAGAAAGAAATGAGAATGATCAATTTTTTTCACGACAGTTCTAATATTTATAAAGTAAAAAAAGCCCTGTGATGTAAAAATTATGAACATTTTTTGTATCTTGTAGTGTTACACGCTATATCCAGTTATGATCTTAGGATTTAAACATAAAAGGATTGATCCTGCTATAATACTGCCACGACTAAAGGGGTTAGAACTGCCCATGCTCAAAAATTGAAGCGTATTCTGGGTGTCTTTGAAGTTGCTATATCGCTAAATGATTTAAATTTTTCGTCTTTTTGACTACCTTTACTAAAGGGCGGTCTCGAAGGTTATTGGTCAATTACTGTAAATGGAAACTGTCGTGTAATATTTCGCTTCGATAGCATAGATGTCGAAATGGTCGATTATCTAGATTATCATTAAAAAGGAGATCCAAACAATGATGAAGAATCTTTCATATCTCGATGAATTATTGTGTGAAGATGTGATCAAAGAGCTTGGTTTATCCGTTAATGAAGCAGCAGAGCGGCTTGGTATTCTCGAGTGGCACTTTCTCTAGAGTTTTAAATGGAAAAGCCGCTATGAGTGCTAATCTTGCTATTAGGCTTGAAATGTCTGGTGTAAGCACAGCACGTGCTTGGCTTGCTATGCAAACAAATTATGATCTATCAAAAAAAATCCTTAACAACAGTCTCATGATCAAGATTGCATAAAAGAGTTTCAAATGGCAGTTAAGTTTTTGCAACAGAGACGTATACAAGAGCTAAATCATGCGTATGAGCGTACAAAGTCAAAAGATGTGAACACGGTAAGATAAGGATAAAATCTTGTTTCTGTAGTCTGTTTGGCTATAATAAATATAAGCAAAGGAGGGTTTTATATGTTGAGTGAAGAGGAAATTAAGCGACGTCGCTTTGCTGCTAAAAATGCATTGGCAAGCCAACGTTTAGAGGGATTAGAGCCAGATCCGCTGGTTGTTGCGCAAATGGAGCGTGTTATTATTGGAGAGCTCGAAACAAGTGATGTCATCAAAGATTTGTTGGAACGGGTAAAACGTGGGGAAGTATAAGGGAAGCGGTGATCCCTATACTGATCTTGAAACTGGTGTGATGTATAATCGGCTTGGTATTAAAGACAAAGCCACACTGCAGCGTGTAGGATCTACGATTTCTTATGTAAAATCTTTCGAATTTGTACATACTCCTATTCGTGGTGAGTTTGATCTGGGTTACATGAAACAGATCCATAGAAGACTGTTTGGTGACATATATGAATGGCGCGGGACAAGTTCGTTTAGTGGATATTGCCAAAGGCAATAGTATGTTTGCTAGTTATAATCAGATTGAAAGTTATGCACCGAAGATTACACAAAAGCTTGCAAAAGAACAGTATTTGTGTGGTCTTGGCGCTTATGACTTTAGCCAAAGGGCTGGGTATTACATGGGCGAGTTGAATGCGTTGCATCCGTTTCGAGAGGGGAATGGGCGTACTCAGCGTGAATTTATGGTGTAACTGGCTCGTGAAGCTGGTTATCATATCAACTGGAAGGGTATTGAGCGACAAGAAATGACACGTGCGTCAATTGAAGCACATTTTGGTAATTCAGAATATCTGTCTGCACTCATCTATAAGAACCTTACCAAGTTTACAGAAAATAAAAGGGATGATGTTTCTCAAGGTATTGGCAAAAATATTGCTTTTGGCGTTGATCTTAATAAAGAGTGCTTGGAACAACAAAAAGAGAAGATTGAAACTCCTTGGGATAGAGAAAAGACAAGTTTTGCTAAACGTCAAAAAGAAGAACTTGAACAATTACAAAATGATTTGAATGTTGTTGCAAAAGCAACAGAACGAGAGCCATACCTTGCGGCTTATACGGATAACTCTAATCTAGAACAGAAGGTGCTAAGCGCTCTTAGAAATAAAAAATCTTACATTGATATGTTTAAAAAATTAAACAATCATTTAGCATTTATTTATAGAGATCCACAAGAGGCTGCGCTTAGGATTGAGCAAACAATTTTAGCAGGTAAAGGCGATAAATTGCCTGATATTTTGGAAAGGGAACCTGATAGAGCGGGTGAGCTGCGTGGATCAGATCGTTTAATCGATAAACTCAAATCTACAGGAAAAGAGCGTAAAGAAGCGCTTTATCATGTTCCTCTTGCTATTTCTACTATGAGAGAGCTTCAATCCTTTTATAAGAATTCTTATGAGACACATATGGATAGGGTTACACGGGAGCGTGAACAGTTAAAAGTTGAAGTCCCCTCACTTTCACAAGAAGCAGTGACTTTTATGAAAAATGTTGAAGCTGGTTGTGATAGTTATTTAAAGATACCAGAGCAGGTTAATAAAGAGTTTTTAAAGCTACAAAGTGCTTTAGATAAACGTTTTGGACATGATGCTATTCATAAATATGGTTTTGATTTATCAAAAGCAATCCCCAAAGAACAGTCTTATAATAAAGATTGCATAAAAGAGTTTCAAATGGCGGTTAAATTTTTGCAACAGAGACAACAGGAGAAAATCAACGCAATAGTGCGTGCAAGATCAAGAGATGTGATACGGTGAGGGCAAGGATAAGCCTTATGCTGTATAAGCCCTATTAAGCCATACGGTAAAAGAGAGGTAATCAAAGGAGGTTTAATGTGGGGGTGACAAAAGATGTTATACGATCCCGCATAGATAGGCGTTAAAAAAATCCGGTGAAATATTAGCAAGCTTAGGACTTACGGTGTCTGATTTTATCCGTATTGTTTTGATAAAAGTTGTCAATGAAAAGGGATTGCCGTTTGATATGTATATTCCTAATGCGGAAACGCTTAAAACTTTTGAGAAAAGTGATAAGGGTTAAGAGATATGTATTGCTAAAGATAAGTAAGATTTGTTTCGTCATTTGGATATTTGATATTTTTGATCATTCACTTCAAATTAGCTTTTAATTTACATCATTATCGTTATGGGGTTCATATATTGAATGATGTACGCAAACAGTGATTGAAATGGCAGCTTATTGAATTTCTGCAAAAGAAGAAAGCCTATCGCCTGAAAAATTATTTGATATTGTTTCTTTTATTGCTACTCATTCAGATGCTGGTGATCTTGTGGAAGGTACGAGAGGAAGCTAGGGAATGTCAGGTTTAAAAGCATAAGGGTAAAAGAGGGGGGATATAGGGTTATATCCTTTTGGGGTGGTCAAAATATTCCGGTGTTGATCGAAGATGTGTACAGTCAATCATCTTGAGGCAATTTGGCAAAATCAGAGAGGAATGCATTGAAGAAAAATTTAACTGCGCTTCTCGATGAATATCGAAAAAAATAATAATGGATAAGGCAAATAAAGCAGGACCTCGTATATTAAAAGGTGTTTGTGAAGCTTTTGTCTGAAGCTAAAGGTGAAACTGATACTAAATTTTGTATCGATATTCCTGCAAATATTGATGTCAAAAAAAATCAGAAAAGATATTGGGTTATAGATATCATTTTCGGCACGTTGTGGTTTTTCTGTGGGGCGCATTCGTGATTGGGAATGGAGGTGATATTTTTACTTCTTTTTGCTTTTTGCTTTCGATTATTGAAAATGAATCTGAAGCTATGGTGGTAATTTAGCACGCGATGATATCCGCGGCTTATAATCGTGTTTTTAAGAAAGCTCTATTGGTATAAAAGGGGTGTGAGGGTTGCGTTTTTTAAAAAGCATCACGGCGTTTGAAAGGATCGTAATAGATTTCTGTTACACGAAATTTTCCTTCGAGGCGTTTGCATTGGATGATGACATCAATCATCGAGATTAATAAGCCGCGGATATCATCGCGTGCTAAATTACCACCACCGTCACTTTCTTTGACTAAAAGGGTCATTTGTTCGAAGGCTGCAAGTGCTGTTGAGGCGTGGACGGTGGTAATGGAGCCGGGGTGACCAGAATTGACATTACGGATGTAGTAAAAGGCTGTACCATCACGCAGCTCTTGTAGAAGGATTCTGTCGGGGCGCATGCGTAAGCCAGATTCAAGCAGTTCTTTTGCGCCTGCTTTTGCTAAGCCTTGGTTATCTTTTGAATAAAAGAGCTGCACTTTGTTGGCGTGCGGAACGACAAGTTCTGGGGTGTCTTCAATGGTGAGAATTCGTTCATAGTCAGGGATTTTTGCAATCAAAGCTTTGGAGAGGGTTGTTTTCCCGGAACCGGTTTTGCCCGATATTAAGATATTTTGTTGTGTAATAACGGCTTTTTCTAAAAAGGTGCAAAAGTCTTTGGCGATAAAGAGATCTGTTAGCTCTTTGTCTGTATCAGAGAGTTCGGATAACCGTTCTGTCATTTGTTGCGTGGGTGTGAAACTGGTGTTTTGAGCGACAGAAAACAGATTGTTTTCATGTAAACTTTCAAGAGAAAAAGTGCGTGATGAAGGTTTACGAATGGTCATGCTAATGGTATTGGCTGCAACAGCTGGAGGCATAACAATTTGTATGCGTTCGTTGTTTGGCAGTGTTGCGGAGAGAACGGGGTTTTCTACACTGATTTTTTGTGTTGTGTAGGCAGCAACAACTTTCGCAATCCCTTCTAGTTCGCTGTAGGTTAGTTCTTTTAAGATGTGGGTTTGCCAACCATTGGGACCCTCAACGATTACTTCGCCGGGGCGATTGACAACAATTTCAAATAAATTTTCATCATTGAGGAAATCATCTAAGATCTTTAATTTTGTTAAGACGATGGAGGCGCGTTCTGCATTTTTTGCTGATGGCATAATGTGACTTTATTGAACTTGAGAATGAAAAAAGGAATAGCCGGGAGTAGAGCGGTTTCTTTTGCTCTTTACGACTAGTTTATAGACAGAGGAAAAATCGAGATCTTTTGCTACGAAAATGTTGACCAGTTCGCCTTGAAATTTTTCTAAGGTAGGAGGGATATTGATTTGATTTTCAAGGGCAATACTGGCGGCCTCTTTTCCAGTGTTGTTTGCGCCTTCAAAACCGCCGCCTCCAGAGTTGTTTGAACCTTCTTTATTGGAATTGCCTACTATTTTATTTGTTAAAACTGTTGTGGCACCATCAATAACGGTCAACAAAAGGGAAGAGCCAAAGCGTTCCCACCAATGGGTGTTGATGTTGCCATCAAACCCGGCTCTGCCTAAACTGTCGGTTGCGGGTGAGGCAAGGTCGATGATGACACCGGTTGGGGTTTTTGCTCTTGTCCAGAGTACAAAGAGGCGAGATTGACCTTGTTTTATCCCTCCGCGGTATTCGCCAATCACTTGGGTTCCTTTATCAAGCAAAACAACGCGCCCATTGTCAGAGAGGATATCACGGTTGATGATGCAGCTTGCAAAGCCTGGTTGCTCACTGTTTAATGCGGTTTCTAAGATACAGGGGATAGAGGTTCCCATGGCGATGATAAAGTTTCTATTGCCGATGAGTTTTGCTTTTGCTTTTGCTTCTTCTGTTTTGGTAGGCTTTAATAGGGTCGCAAAATTTTGTGTGTCTTGAAGGGCAGGAGAATTTTGCGCATTCGCGAGATTTTCGAGGGCATGGAGTTTGTCAAAGGGGTTGAGAGTCGTGTTGACAATGTCTTTTAATTGAGATTGAGAACCTTTGGCAAAAGCTAAAACAGGGGCGCGTCTTGCGGCATCAAGTAATGGGTCATCTTTTTTGGGTTCTTGTGCGAGTGGTTGTGGTGGTGGTAAGGTTATTGGTGCTATGTTTGCACGCGGGTCAGAGGGCGCGAGCTCTAAAGGGGCGAGGGAATTGTGAAAGTTTTGTGCTTGTTTTTTATGAGCTTTTGCGGTGTCTTTTTGTTCTGTGGGGGTGGATAAGATGTTCCAGAGCACATAGCCGCAGATTCCTATACAGGCGATTGCGACAACTATTTTTTTGCCGGCGGTTTTGGCGCTATTGTTTTTGCCATCCCCAATAGATCCTCGATCTTCGATGATTGGTTTATCACTCATGTGTTGTCCCCTTCAATTCCCGCTTATTTAAAGATCTGATGCAATTTTATGTTCAACAGATGGTGAGGTTGTTCCGGTATTTGGATTTGTGCCTTTTGGTTGATAGGCTTCGTTAAAGACGCATAGGACGTTTTTTCCCTGTCTTAGGGTGAAGCGTGCGCTAATGGCATGGACAATCACCATGTTGCCTCTTGTGGTTTTGGGAACCAGCGATTCTGTACCGTCATTGCTGACAATGTAAATGGCAGGGATTTCTTGGTTGTCGGGAAATGTAAATGTTGTTGTTTTGCCATTGTCATAAACGGAGGCGGGTTCGAGCGTGCTTGATCCTTGAGCGGTGTAAGCCCAATTGCGTGGTCCATAGGTTTCAGAAGCGTTGAAGACATTATCAATACGCTGGGCTTGTTGTTTTTCTTGTCGCATAAGGGCTGCGAGTCTTCTTTGTTCTGCTTCTTCTTGTGGGTAGCGAAATTTCACAAGGAAATATGTTTCTTGTCCAGATGAAATTTCTCCATCTTTGACCATGAGTTCAAATTGATAGGAGCGCTTTGAGCCATCAAGCTTTGTGGTGACGACTTGGAGATTGGTAATGGGTTGGACTTCTCGGGCTTTAAGGAAAAGAATATTGCCAGCGGGGGCGACTTCCCATGCAACGCTGTTGCCAATTGCCACATGGGCAATTTCTTCATTGGGAGAAAATTCTATTTGTACCGATGAGCGTATAGAGCCAATAATTTTTGTGACATTATAGGCATCATAGTTGATAAAGCGAATGCGGCTATCGCTTGGCGCACGGGTGGGAAAAATACTGGCATGGCTCAAGGCTATAGGAGAAAGGGTAATAGCGATGTTAAGAATGAGAAAAAGAATTTTTTTTGTCATGATCAGTTGACCACTTCCGGATCGGTTCTATATTCACTAACAATAAACCCTAGAGGATTTATCAAACGGTTTTGGACAGAGATAGGGGCATTGATATATTCGAAGGTAAGTGTTGCAACCCAGTGGGTGATGAATTCTTTGTTGTTGTCGTTGTCATGAATGGTTCTGTAGTAACGCACTTGGGCAACATCGTCATTGATAAAGGAGATTGATTTTATTGTTATTGTAACGGCGGCGTGTTTATAGAGAATTTGAGGACTTTGGGGATTTCTTGCTCCATACCAGCTGGCAAATCTTTCCTGTTCTTCAGAAGAAGAGAGGAGAGAGACGGTTTGGAAGTTGTGTTGTGTTTCTTCTGTGGTGAAGCCTTCACGGGAGCGGACATATTTTGCAGCAAAGTAGCGTGTGATTGCTTCGTCGACATTGGTGGGACCTTCTTTTAAGGCTTCCACAACTTCAACAATGCCGGTTGAATTGTCCACACGGATGACAAAAGGTTCCACGGTTTTAAGGGGCGTGAGGGTGATGACCGCGAGAGAAGACATTATTGCAACAGCAACCGCGATGCCGGCAATGGCAAGCGAGACGCGGGTGGTGCGGCGTGAGGCGAGTATGCGATCTTGATCAAACGAGCGCGCTTCAGCAATGTATTGTTCTATGTCTTTTTCTTTCATGCTTTTTGCCCGCAATTTTTGTAAGATTTGATTTCTTCATCCGTTAATTTTTGTGCCAGAAGCGTTTCCAGCTTCCCTTCTACGGATGAAGGGGTGTTGTTACTGATGATAATGGGCGTGGGCGTGGGTTTTTTCCCTTCCCAATTCCACATTGATCTGTTGAGTGGACGTTTAGAATATCCATCACACTTTGGGAGTGACTTCAGTGTGTTTGGTGAAGATACACAGCCACTGAGAAAGAGAAATGGTAAGATGACCCCAATTTTTTTAAATTCCCGCATTTGAACTTAGCCTTCCTTTTTTTTCGAGAAGAGTTTTTTTAGACCATGAATTATAGCCTTAGCACCTTCTTTAGCAGCTTTCCCAGCCGTTTTTGCTGAGTCTGCTCCTAATTTTGTTGCTCCTGTAAGGGAGGCTCCCCCAGAGGCTAAAGCGGAAGCAATGCCAGGTAAATGGAAGAAAAGGTAAATACCACAGATGCCAACAACCAAGAATTGAATTAAAGAAATCATGATATCGTCGAGACCACGTGAAAAAATGTTCATCGAAATATCGACATACAAACCACCAAGCAACACGACTAATACCTGAAGTATGATGAAGTTTACTGTTTGATTTAACCATGCTTCTGTAAAACGCCTTGTTGATGAAAACATATAGAGGCTTATGAAAAGAGGCCCTATTGATATGACAAGAAATAAACCCAGTTTAGCCACTAATGAGACGATAAAACCAATGATACAAAAAAAGGCAGCAATAAATAGGCAGATAAGACCAGCAATCCATGCAGCAAGAAACTTACCCATTGACAATATTCCTGCTTTGTCTGCTGCATCAAAAACGTGTGCAGCAGCTTGGTTCATCATACTGTCCCATACATTTTTACCCGTGTGTGCTGCACCTTGTGTGACATTTGAAATGGCATTCGGCAGATCATTGAAAAATATATCCCTGACCCACGCATTATAAATACCGGCGTTTGTGGTGAGTGAAACAATGATGCCAAGTTTGAAAGCTGTCGCTATAAATTCCCATAAGGGCGTGGAAGAACGCCCATAGATGATATTGTATCCCATAAATATAATGTAGATTGTACAAGACAGTTTAAGCGGAGCACCTAAATTTGATGAAAGGTTGGCAATGACTTTATCCATTGTCTTTGTAAGGGAATCCATTACAGTATCATCTATCCAAGTAAATACACCTCTGGTTTCTATTG
Source organism: Bartonella sp. TT67HLJMS (assembly GCF_042193375.1). NCBI lineage: Bacteria > Pseudomonadati > Pseudomonadota > Alphaproteobacteria > Hyphomicrobiales > Bartonellaceae > Bartonella > Bartonella sp. TT67HLJMS. The sequence goes on along the minus strand of NZ_JBHILP010000014.1, from coordinate 2,609 downwards.
CCATTTAGATGCTCCGCTATTCGTTGTGTATTTTTATAATTTAATTGTTATTTTGTTGTTGTTCAGCGCGCTCTTTTGCTTCTTGTTCTTCTTCAGCGCGTTCTTTCGCTCTTTGTTCTTCTAGTATTTTTTTAGTCTCAGCCTCCATTTTTTCAAGATCGGCCTTCCTTTTAGCTCTAAATTCTTCCATACGTTTCTTATTCTCCTCTGCAACTTTACGCCTTCTTTCTGCTTCTTTTACTTCAGCTTCTTTCTGAAGTTCTAAAAATGCTAATCTTAGATTTTCACAATTTTTTGAAGTTCCTGCTAATCCACATTTAGCATCCCACTCTTCCAACAAATTTTTATCTTTTTTAAATTCAGCGACGCTATAGGTTTTTTCACAACCAGCAGCCATAAGCCCTGTGCAAAGTAGCAATGTTGTTATGAGAACTTTATTCATCAATATTTCCCCTTTTTTCTTTCAGTTTTACAAGTTTTGAGCACAATCTTTAAATTCTGCTTGTGTTATCGGTTTTTTATAACCAGTGATGATAAATCTAGGGCAGCGACATAATCTTGCCATAAATATATTATAAAGTGCACAAAGCTCTTTAAGTTGAGCAGCTAAAGCGCAATAGATGCTATCCATTGTTTTTGTAATGGGATCCATCAACATATTGTCGATATAAGAAAATATGCCTTTGCTTTCTACTGCCATTGAGATGCTCCGCTATTCATTGTGTATTTTTAATAATTTAATCGTTATTTTGTTTTTTGTTCTTCTTCAGTGCGTTCTTTTGCTTCTTGTTCAGCTCGGAATTTTTCATTCTCAGCTCTCATTTTTTCAAGATCGGCCTTCATTTTAGCTCTAGCTTTTTCCATTACTTTATCAAATTTTTCTTGATCTTTACGAGCTCTTTCTTCAGCTTTTGCTTCATATTCCTTTTCAAGTTCAAGTTGTGCTAATCTTAGGGTTTCACAATTTTTTGAAGTTCCTGCTAATCCACATTTAGCAATCCACTCTTCCATCAACGTTGGATTTTTTTTAAATTCTGCGACGCTGTAAGTTTTTTCACATCCAGCTGTGATGAGCCCTGTGCAAAGTAGCAATGTTGTTATGAGAACTTTATTCATGATTAATGACTGTCCTGTTGTTGTTTAGCTTTAGCGCGCTCTTTCGCTTCTAGTTCAGCTCTTCTTCTTGCAAGTTTAGCCTTCATTTCAGCTCTAGTTTTTTCAAATGCTTCATGAAGGCTTTCTTGAGCTTTACGAGCTCTTTCTTCAGCTTTTGCTTCATATTCCTTTTCAAGTTCAAGTTGTGCTAATCTTAGGGTTTCACAATTTTTTGAAGTTCCTGCTAATCCACATTTAGCAATCCACTCTTCCATCAACGTTGGATTTTTTTTAAATTCTGCGACGCTGTAAGTTTTTTCACATCCAGCTGTGATGAGCCCTGTGCAAAGTAGCAATGTTGTTATGAGAACTTTATTCATGATTAATGACTGTCCTGTTGTTGTTTAGCGCGCTCTTCTGCTTCTCGTTCGGCTTGTTCTTTTGCTTTTTCTTCAGCTCTTCTTTTTTCCATTTCAGCTTCGGTTTTTTCTAGTTCAGCTTGCATTCTTTTATGTCTAGCTTCCATTTTGGCTCGAAATCTTTCCATCGCTTTACGATCTTCTTCTTCGCGTTCACGCGCTCTTTCTTCAGCTTTTGCTTCATATTCCTTTTCAAGTTCAAGTTGTGCTAATCTTAGGTTTTCACAATTTTTTGAAGTTCCTGCGAATCCACATTTAGTATTCCACTCTCCCATCAAATTTTTATCTTTTTTAAATTCTGCGACGCTATAGGTTTTTTCACATCCAGCTGTGATGAGCCCTGTGCAAAGTAGCAATGTTGTTATGAGAACTTTATTCATGATTAATGACTGTCCTGTTGTTGTTTAGCGCGCTCTTCTGCTTCTCTTTCGGCTTGTTCTTTTGCTTTTTGTTCAGCTTTCCATTTTTCATGTTCAGCTTTTTGTTTAGCCATAAGTTCATCCATCGCTTTGTTGAAGCGCTCTGCCGCTTTCCGGCTTCTTTCTTCATCTTGTGCCTGACGTTCTTTCTCAAGTTCTAAAAATGCTAACCGCATGTTTTCACAGTTTTTTGAAGTCCCTGCAAATCCACATTTAGCATCCCACTCTAAGCGTAAATTTTTATCTTTTTTAAATTCAGCGACGCTATGGGTTTTTTCACATCCAGCTGTGATGAGCCCTGTGCAAAGCAGCAATGTTGTTATGAGAACTTTATTCATGATTAATGACTGTCCTGTTGTTGTTTAGCTTTAGCGCGCTCTTCTGCTTCTCTTTCGGCTCGTTCTTTCGCTTCTTGTTCGGCTTGTAATTTTTTAGTTTCAGCTTTTTCTTTGGCCACAAGTTCCTCCATCTTTTTGTTGAAGCGCTCTATTGCTTTACGATCGCTTTCTTCATCTTGTGCCTGACGTTCTTTCTGAAGTTCTAAAAATGCTAACCGCATGTTTTCACAATTCTTTGAAGTTCCTGCAAATCCACATTTCGCATCCCACTCTAAGCGTAAATTTTTATCTTTTTTAAATTCAGCGACGCTATGGGTTTTTTCACATCCAGCTGTGAT
>NZ_JBHILP010000013.1:0-69840 GCF_042193375.1 Bartonella sp. TT67HLJMS | reverse complement strand
GCAATTGAAGGCGGCATTGGCATCAATGCACAACTGTCTCACAATTTCTCCCTTCATGGTGATGTAAGCTATCAACAGAAGCTTCAGAAAACTGGTATAAGTGGTGCAAACTTTTCAGGTGGAATACGCTATCAGTTTTAAGACAAGGCTGTAAAAATAGCCTATCATTCTATTTAACTTAACAAAAAAGCAGCACAATGTGCTGCTTTTTTTAATCTATGTAAGCTACTATTCCTATCCCTTGAAACTTTTTTCTCCTTAATGATCTTCTTCTCTCCCATTTACACGAGCCGCGCGGCATATTCATTATCGAATTTTTCTATAAAGCTAAGCAAAGTGTATTTTTAAACAATATAAAGAAAACAACATTGGAAAAAATAATGATAAAAGAAGCTCTCTTTTCATACCTTTAATCTGTTTTTTCAATCCATTAGCTTAACACCACCTGTAAGGATTCATTTATATTTCCATGTAGCGTTTTTTAGGCAAAGCATTTTGACAATGCTTATCCCTCTCATTCCATACAATATATTGATTTATAAAGATAATTATTTGTTTTGCATGTTGAATGAGAGTCCTGAATATCGTAGGATTCTCTCATTTCAAACTTGTTTTATATTGAATCAATTAAAAATTTGCTTGCACGTTACAAGCGGGGCTGGCGTGTGAAGCAAAGTTATATAAGAAAAGCTTAAGAAGCCCTATAATGAACTGTCTCAAGAACCAAGAGCTTGTCACAAACATTGGGAGCTAGCAAAGTGTGTGATGGGCTTACTCTTTTATTAAGCGTAAAGGTATAAGCTTGCTCCTTCGTAAGCGTAAAGATGATGAGACTCTATGGCTTTAGCGTTATAGCATTCATGACCACATCGTCGCGAAATAAGCTTTGGTACCCTTAAAGAAAAGTCTCTTTAAAGAAAGCCTGTGAATAGCCCCCTCATCTCTTTTTCTTATAGCAGAGAAAATTTGCTGATCGTTTTGGTGAGTGCATAAAATAATACATCTCAATGCTATAGAGCTTTTATAACGATTATCCTTAATAGACAATTTTAAATATCATACTTCATAGTGTTTTTAGCATAAGCTTGACCAAGCTAGGTTTTATGAAATCCATTGTTCCCGACTTCTTATGATCATTAAAAAATTTTTCTTAAGAAAAACTTCAAATCATAGAGAACACCATAACTATAATTCGTTTTGTTGTTTACAATAAAAACATAATGATATAAAAACTGATTGGGTACTTGCGCCATCAGGGGAATGAAGTAAGCATCAAAGCATACCAAATACTAAAGGCATATCTATGTGTAAGAAATATATTTATAAGAAAAATTTTTTGTTATGTACAATTGCTGGAACTTTCATTTTTTCTCATTTTGCTCCAACTTATGCAAATAGACAACCTCCTGAAATTATAAGTGAGTTTAAAGTGGAGAAAGGAGAAGAGAAAACTCTTGATAACGTTTTTATCCGCAATGGATTGAGCGCAGTGCACGCCTCTGAAAAAGCAATTGCCACAATTACAAACTCAACAATACATTCAGCTTCGTTTGCTTTTGCTGTATCACAAGGTGGACGTATTAATGCTAAAGGAGTAAACGTCAATGCCTTGTATACTGGTCTATCGATTTCAAACGGTATCATTAACATTGAAGATTCATTCATAGAAAGCAAAAAACAATCCGGTATTGTTTTTCATAGCATTTTAGATGTTTTTGTGAAAGATGGTGAAGAAGTTATCAATAAGGCAATTCTTAACAATACAAAACTTCTTGTGAAAAATGGTGTCGGTATTTTAGGACCATCATCTTCAAAGTCTGTTGCCGAGGTTCAACTTAGAAATTCAGAAATTCGTTCTGATGTACTATTACAAAATAATGTAAAAAAGAAAACAGATTCAGATCCTCATCCTGTGACTTTTGTATTAACCGCCGATAATTCGATTATGGAAGGAAGAGCAAGAACCTTAGCAGTAAATACAACTGTTTTTAATTTAAACAACAATAGCAAATGGTATTTAAATGTAAGTCAATACGACATAAATCGTGATTTTAGTTCATTTAATTATGCACTCCATGACATTAAGCAACGAGCACTGTCTACCGTTTCAGTACTGAACTTCAATAATAGCTCTATTGTGTTTAATGCGCCACATAGGCTGGCAAAGGGTCAATATCAAACCTTGAGTGTAGGACGAACAATTGAGATCCCTAAACCACACGAAAACAGGGATTCCACTATAAAAACCGTTTATAATGCGACAGGTAATGCAAGAATTTATTTCAATACAGAATGGAGTGATGGTTTAAAAAGAGAACAACAAAAAACGGACCGCCTTCTTGTCCATGGAGATGTATCAGGCACCACAACAATTAGTTTCAATAATCTTTCAAAAGGTGAGTCATCAAAAGAAGAAGCTTCTATTCCCGCGAATATGCGTGGACTATCGCTCATTCAAGTATCTGGGAAAACAGATGAAAATGCCTTCAAACTAGCAAATGGCTATGTCACAATGGGCGGTTTGCCTTATAAATATGTCTTAAATGCCTATGGACCAACATCACATCTTGGAGAAGCAGAGAGCACACAAAGCCATTTAGGAGAAGTAACTCAACAATCACAAGAAAAGTCCTCAAAAACCGACACGACCCCCGTTGTATTAGGAGGTGTGGTTTTAAAGGTTGAGAATAATATAAAAGGTGAATCAACAGCAAATTCTGAGCAAATAGGAAGCACACAAAACCATTTGAGAGAAAATCAGAATTTCTGGGATTTCCGCTTGCAAAGTGCAACGCTCGATAATGAAGGAAAGATCAGAGCTCTCGTTCCTCAAGTGGCAAGCTATTTGTCCATGCCTAACGCACTATTCTCAGCTGGACTGGCTGATGTAAACAATCAAAACACTTTACTGAACACGATACAAAAAACAGGCTTTGAGAAAAAAAATCATAAAAACAAAGGGTTCTTCTTCTCGACTTATGGCAATAAGATGACATTATCCTCTCACCGTACGCCATTGCAATATGGCTATGGTGCCGATATTCACTATGCTGCTTTACAAGCAGGCTTTACATTAGTAGCTCTAGAAGATCAAAACATGACTACCAATTTTGGTCTTTTCGGAACATATGGGAAATTAGCTTTCACCCCAAAAGATATGGAAGGTGCTGACAAGAGTACACTCAATAAATGGTCAATTTCTGCATATAGTGGACTGCGCCATAATAATGGTACATATATCCATGCTCTCTTTTCTTATGGAATGCTCAAGGGAGATATCACCACAGCTCTCATAGGAAAGACTGCAGAATTGAAAAACGCTGATACATTCAGTGCATCAGCGACCATTGGACAAAAGTTCGAAACCAGTACGAAAGGATTGGTCTTTGAACCACAAGCACAAGTTGTTTATCAGCGTCTCATGCTTGGCACACTCTCAGATGTCGATGGCTTTGATGTAGATATGGGAAATCCTCATCAATACTTAGTGCGTGTTGGTGGGCGCTTAACACAAACGACGATTTCTATTGAAAAAGGCAGTATTCTTTCTCTCTATGGTAAATTGAATATTATTAAAGCTTTTTCTAACAATGACACCATACAGATTGGTGAATCATTCCACTTTGATTCTATGGGAGCTTCTGTTGAAGGTGGACTTGGTGTGAATGCACAATTATCACAAAATATCGCCCTTCATGCTGATGTTAACTATCAACATAAGCTTCAAAAAACTGGTATATCTGGAGCAAGCTTTTCAGGCGGAATACGCTATCAGTTTTAAGAAAAGGCAAAAAACAATTTATAGTCTATGCATTTTTAATAAAAAAGCAGTACGAATGTACTGCTTTTTTGCAATCTATCGTAAAGAGCCATCAATAACGGTTCTTTCTATACAGCTTTCTTGAAAGGATTAATTTCATTCAAACCAAATGCAACAAAATTCCTTATCTCTCAATGACTGCTGAAGTCTCAAGAGAGCTGCCTTTTTGATTTATAAAAATTGTTGTATATCGGTAAAAAATACAAAATATTTTAGCTTTTTTACATCAAAAAAATTCATAGTGAATAATTCTATATGCAAGAAAAACAACTGAACGATTTTTGTAAATGCACAACAAATCTTCTCCAAAAACTTTGTAGAGTTTTCATAACAACAGCCTTAAGCAATGAACATCCTTGCAAAATATTTTGATCCTTAGCACTTTAAAACAAAAATACTTATCAAGCTAGGTTTTCTGAAATCCATCTTCGCTGCATTGCGCTTTCTATTTTAAAAGCTCTTCTAAGACCAATTTTTAAACGATAAATAACAAAGCATAATATTCGTTTTGTTGTTTACAATAAAAATATAATGATATAAAAACTGATTGGGTACTTGCGCCATTAGGGGAATGAAGTAAGCATCAAAGCATACCAAATATTAAAGGCATATCTATGTGTAAGAAATATATTTATAAGAAAAATTTTTTGTTATGTACAATTGCTGGAACTTTCATTTTTTCTCATTTTGCTCCAACTTATGCAAATAAACAACCTCTTGAGATTCCTACGGTCCAAGTAGCTAATGGAGAAGAGAAGAGCCTTCATAATGTTTTTGTTCGTGGTAAGTATGATGCCGTGGTTGCTAAGAAAGGTCATATTACCATTACAAACTCAGTAATGCACTCAGGCTTTACTTTGCTTTCTGCAACATCAGGTGGTCAAATTAATGCCAAAGGAATTGTGGGAGAGGCAGAAGGGCATGGTTTGTCACTCACAAACGGCACAATCCATATTGAAGATTCAACATTAAAGGTCATAGGCCACAGCAGAGCCTATGGTATCAATTTGGGTTATATTTCAAGTTCTACAATAAAAGAAGGAGAAGAAGTTGTAAACAAAGCAATCCTTAATAATACAAAACTTCTTGTAAACGACGGTGTAGGTATTTTCGGACCTTATTATCCCAAAACGAATGCAGTGTACCTTAAAAACTCAGAAATTCGTTCTGATATGTTATTAAAAAATGAAGTCTCACCCTTCTTCGAGGTTCAACCTGCTACTTTTACATTAGAGGCTGATAATTCGATTATGGAAGGAAGAGCAAAAACGCTTCCTCAAAATACAACGGTTTTCACCCTAAATAATAACAGCAAGTGGCATTTAAAAATTAGTCTATTTGAGTTGGAAAATAGTTTTAGTCTATTTAATTATAAGCTCCTTGATCTTAAGCAACGAGCACAATCTATCGTTTCAGTCCTAAACCTTAATAATAGCTCTATCATATTTAATGCGCCGCATAAACTAGCAGACAATCATTATCAAACCTTGCATGTAGGAAAACATCCACAAAAAGCAGAGCAAAACAGAAGCTCCGATGCAACAACGGTTTACAATGCATTGGGCAACGCAAGAATTTACTTTAATACAGAATGGAGTAATGGTCTTACAAAAGAACAACAAAGAACTGACCGTGTTCTCGTTCATGGTGATGTCTCAGGCACCACAACGATCTATTTCAACAATCTTTCAAAGCATGCAGAACCATTCGATGATGAAGAAGATTCAATTCCTTTGAATATGCGTGGGCTCTCACTTATTCAAGTTTCTGGGCAAGCAAATGAAGATTCCTTCAAACTTGCCCATGGCTACACCGCAATGGAGGGCTTACCTTATAAATACATACTCAATGTTTATGGACCAACATCCAGCCGTGGGAAAGCCGATAAGACACAAAGTCATTTAAGCGGAATATCACAAGAATCAAAACAGAAAGATGCACAAAATACCAATGCATCATCCCTTAAAAAAGAAAACAATGGACAAGCTCCCTTGGAAGAAAATGAGAATTTCTGGGATTTCCGCTTGCAAAGTGCGACTCTCGATGATGAAGGAAAGATCAAAGCTCTTGTTCCTCAAATGGCAAGCTATTTGGTTATGCATAATGCAATATTCTCCTCTGGATTGGCTGATATAAACAATCAAAATACATTGTTAGATAATATGCACTCAATAGTTTTCGGATTAGAAGGTCATAAACAGAAAGGGATATTCTTATCGACTTATGGAAACAAGATGACGTTATCTTCCAGCCGTAGTCCATTAGAATATGGTTATGGTGCAGATGTTCGTTATGCTGCTATCCAAGCAGGCATGACATTAGCAACGTTAGAAAATCAAAATATGACCGCGAATCTTGGTCTTTTAGGCACATATGGAAAGCTTTCTTTTGCGCCAAAGGATATGGAAGGTTCTGACAAAAGCATACTGGATAAATGGTCTTTTACGGCATATGGGAACCTCCACCATGACACTGGTCTCTATGTTAATACACTTTTCTCTTACGGCATTTTAAACGGACATATTACAACAGCCCTTATCGGCAACACCACAGAGTTAAATAATACGGATACATTAAATATATCAGCTACCGTTGGACAAAAACTAGCAACTGGTATTGAAGGGGTGTCCTTTGAACCACAAGCACAACTTATTTATCAACACATTGCATTTGGCACTCTTTCAGATATCGATGGCTTCCAAGTTAATATAAAGACCCCTCATCAATGGTTGGTCCGTATTGGAGGGCGTTTAACGAAAACAATGCTTCCCATTGAAAAAGATCGTGTTCTTTCTTTTTATGGTAAATTGAATGTCATCAAAGCTTTTGGTGAAAAGCGCACTATCGATGTTATTGAATCTTTCTATCTCGATTCTATGGGCTCTTCCCTTGAAGGTGGGCTTGGCATTAACGCGCAACTTTCTAAAAATATTGCACTTCATGCTGACGTTAATTACCAACATAAACTTCAAAAAGCTGGTGTCTCTGGAATTAATTTTTCCGGTGGAATGCGTTATCGCTTTTAGAAATCTTAGCTCTCTATTTTGACGCATAAGCAGCGCTGAGATGAAAACAGTGCTGCTTATATTTTACTACATTACAAAAATTGTAGTGTGTCAAAAAGTGGTTCATTTTTAGCAAAACAAAGAAAAATATCTTAAGGAACATCTCTATGCATAAGAATCTTTTATGTACAGCCGCTTGTGCTTTGTTTTTTTCTTCTTTTAATTTTACGTCTACCAGTACCGCTTCTGGCTTAAACCCTCAAACACGCCATACCATTGAAGGAATTATAAAATTACCTGAACAATATCGCCATACCATTGATTTAATAAACACACCAACACAAGCATCGAAAACGACTCTTAACACATCCGCAAAAGCTCATGTGAAATTACCCACAAAAGTTAAGAGAACCGCTACCGCTGATACCGAAAGCACCTCTAAACTTACAGATAATGAAGCAGCCGCAACTTCTGCTTCTCTTGATTTGGCAGAAAAAAGAACAGTTCTTACGCCACAAAAAGAAAGCTCTTTAGTCATGCCTATCGCGATGTTTTCTGTCGGTTTTTCTGATTTCAACAATCAAAATATCTCGTTAGACAATATGCAAATAACAATGTTTGAACCAAAAGATCATCCAGAGAGAAGCGTTTTCTTATCCACTTATGGCAATAAAAGCACCTTTTCTTCCAGCATTCAAGAAAAGCAAGATGGTGTTCAAGCAAATATTCGCTATGCTGCATTGCAAGCAGGAGCCACATTAATAGCGCTATACGATCAAAATATCAGCAGCAATTTTGGTCTTTTCGGAACATATGGGAAATTGTCTTTTACTCCTAAAAACAAAGAAATCTCTCATAAGAAAATGCTTGATAAATGGTCACTCACCGCATATGGAAATATTCAACATGACAGTGGCCTCTATGCAAGTGCATTTCTCTCTTATGGCATTTTCAAAGAAAATAACACCTCAGCTTTCATCAAACATACCTCAAAAGTAAATAATAGTAAAACATTAGGGGCTGCTGCAACTGTTGGTCAAAAACTGTCAACCAGTTTGGAAGGTGTAATCCTAGAACCGCAAGCACAACTTGTTTATCAGCGTCTCATGCTTGGCTCTTTCTCAGATGACGATAACTCTAAAATAGACATAAGCAAACCTCATCAATGGTTGCTCCGTATTGGCGGACGTTTGACGCAAAACAAAGGCCATGCCCTTTCCTTCTACGGCAAACTGAACGCGATCAAAACTTTTAGTGAAAACCTTCCGCTTGCTGCTATGGGATTTTTAATCGAAGGTGGTTTTGGTATTCAGGCGCACCTATCTGAAAATATCGAGTTTCATAATGATCTCAGCTATCAACATAAATTCAAAAAAGATGGCATATCTGCAATAAATATTTCCGCTGGAATGCGCTATCACTTTTAAAAATACTTGTATTCCCATCTTGAAATATAAAGCACTCTCATTATGTTTCGTTTTGTTTCCTACAAAAGAAACATAATGAGGTCAAAGTTTTATCTTTTATGAAAGAGGGGAAATATTTAGGAATACATCTATATGAAAAAAAGTTTTTTACTATACACAGTTTCTGGAATGCTGTTTTGTTCTTCTACCAGCTTGTCTTATGCTCTTCATGATACGAATGCACAACCTACAATAGATCTCCCGTCTCCACAACCCGCTCATTCAAATGCATCATCTTCATATCCACCTTTAACATCTGGCTCTACAAAAACGATCATACCCCCTCCTCTTACAAAGAGTGAATCTACAACGCCTACTCCTACGAGCACTCTACCTTCCACAACCCAACTTGAAGGAAATTTAGTTCGAAATACAATTTCTTTTTCAAAACAAAACTCTGATCTTAGCCAAGGAAGTACACAAACATCAAAGACTAAGGTGGCAAAAAGTGTACAATCTAACCCTACAGCCACACAAGATACTCCTACACAATCTCCAACGACAGAGATAGCTCCAACAGTAGGAATGGAAGTAAAATCTAGAAGACGTTCAGGTGTTTCCACTTCTTCTACAGACTCTTCCAGAAAAAAAATGCCCGAAAATTCTGCTGTATCCTCACAGTCAGAACCTCCACAACCTGCACCGAATTTACGACCAACACTTATAAACTTAGAATCTACAAGAACGGAACCTACAAAACCGACAACAGAGCTATCGCCAACGCTTAAAGAACCAGAACTCGCACAGCCAATATCTTTAAGACCAAAAACTGGAAAACCAGCATTACCGGTACCGCCAAAATCTGTAAAACCAGTGCCCGTACAATCTGCCTCTACACAAAAAATATCTGAAAAATCAGAGCTTAAAAAACCAATATCACCAATAAAACAACCTGAAAAGTCTACACAAATTGAGGATATAAGCTCCGGAATTGAGGCTGAAAACGGTAAAACCATAACGCTACATAACAAAAAAATTCAAGACAATGGTTTTGCTGTACATGCAGAGGGCAATAATTCAAAAATCAACATGATAGGGGGAACAGTTGATGCGCGTTTTGTTGCACTAAGTGTATCAGATGGTGGAGAAATTGATGCTACAGGTATTACTGTAACAGCAGAAACAGTTGGTTTGCTAAACATAGATGGAACAATCAAACTGAAAGATTCAAGCGTACATGTCACGGGCAATCATGAAGTGGACGGTATTATTTTCCGCGACAATCCGTATAATGTCCCTAGAAAACGATATACACGCAATGCTGAAAGGAATGCCAACGCCGTTCAAGAACAAGATGTAGCCAATATTGCCGATAAAGTAACTCTAGAGAATACAAAGATTTTCGTTGAACATGGTAGGGGTATCAACCTTTATGGAACAGGCATAAACGGTGAAGTCAGCCTTAAAAATTCAGAAATTCATGCCGATATTTTATTAAAAAATATAAAAAACGAAAATGCTTTCACAAACACCCTTACACTGGTTTCTAACCACTCTTCTTTAGAAGGTCGAGTAAGAACTTCTAAAGATAATAGAACTGTTTTTGATCTAAAAGAGGGGACGAAATGGCTTTTAAAGGCAAATAAAAACGCCCAAAATAATGATAATGTTTCAGATGACCATGTACAGTTTGGTGTTGATGAAAAATTATACTCTAACCTTTCTGGATTGCGCCTTACAGATAGTGTCATTATGTTTAACAAGCCAGTGGAGGGACATTACCAAACTCTGTTTATAGGACCTAATCTTCCGAAAGGAGAAGGAACAGCTCATACAGAAGCGGTTTATAGTGCAACAGGTGTTGCAGAAATTTATGTAAATACTCAATGGAATAAACATTCTCCTATCACGGAGCAACAGACCGATCGCATTGTGATTAATGGTGATGTCTCAGGCCGTACTGTTGTTCACATCAATCTCCGAAAAACAGATAAAAAAACAACCGATAGCTCTGCTGTTTGGGGAGAACACATGGCGTCACTTCCTTTAGGGACACATGGGATTTCAATCATTCAAGTTTCCGGACAAGCAAACGAAAATTCCTTCACGTTAGCAGGAAACTATATGACAATAGGGAAACAACCTTATAAGTATGTACTTACAGGCTATAAACCTGGAACATCTCATGAAAGCCAAAACCTTTTTGGTAAGAACAGTAATTTTTGGGATTTCCGCTTACAGAATGCCTACATTGATAAGGATAAAAAAGTTCGAGCACTTTTACCACAGGTAGCAAACTATTTAACCATATCTAATACTTTATTTTCTGCTGGATTTACTGATGTCAACAATCAAAACACGTTGTTAGACAATATGCGAACAACAGTATTTGGGGCAGAAGACAATAAAAAGAATGGTATCTTTTTCTCTTCCTACGGCGAGAAAGTCACCTTATCTTCCAACCGCGATCCACTGCATTATGGTTATGGTGCTGATGTAAACTATACTGCTTTACAACTAGGTGTCATATTAGCCGCCTTGGAAGGCAAAGACATAAGCACACATTTTGGTTTTGTAGGAACATACGGAAAACTTGCCTTTACGCCAAAAGAAATGCAAGATTCTGAAAAGACGACACTTGATAAATGGTCTCTTGCCGCTTACAGCGGCATCCAACATAGCAATGGTATATATGTAAACACACTTCTTTCTTACGGAAAGTTAAAAGGAAATATTACCACAGCTCTTGTTGGAAATGCCGCAAAACTGGATGGTACTGAAATGCTTAATATATCTGCAACCATTGGTCAGAAATTAGCGACCAATACAAAAGGATTGGTATTTGAACCACAAGCACAATTCATTTATCAAAATCTCATGTTTGATATCTTCTCAGACGCCGATGGCTTAAAAGTAGACATGGGCAACCCACATCAATGGTTGGTGCGGATTGGTGGACGTTTAACAAAAACTATAATGGCTGCTGAAGAAAGTAAGGCTGTTTCCTTCTATGGTAAAGTAAATGTTATCAGAGCTTTTGGTGATGGTAAAACAATAAAAATTGCTGATACCTTTCATGTTGATCCTACCGGCTCTTCAGTTGAAGGAGGCATGGGGGTGAATGCATATCTTTCTCAAAATATCGTACTAAACGCTGATATCAGCTATCGACAAAAACTGCAAAAGGCCGGTGTATCTGGCACCAATTTATCTGGCGGGATACGTTATCGTTTCTAAAGCAGAAGCTAATTTTAACTTAAATAAAAGAGCAGCACAAAGTGCTGCTCTTTTATTTAAACTTATATTTTTTTAATTCTCAAAAATCATTATCACATTAAAGAAGATTTTGACTTATAATGTTTCTTTTGCACATTGAATAAAAAACTGAATACCATAGCATTCTCTCATCAAAAACACCCCATGCATAAAGTTTTATGTCTTACACCACACCTCAAGCGATGATATTTTTACAGCACAACAAAATAAGCATTCATGCGGATTTAAAAAAGTCAGCCCCTTCTTCGCTGTGGGCGTTCCATTTATTTTAGATGATATACATTTAATATACCTGCTATAAAAACTTGCTATCTGTTATAAATTCTTAAAGGCATATTTTTCCTCTAAAATCTCAATGCTACACCAACTCCACCATAAGGCAACACATTGATTTATAAAGAGTGTTCATTGTTTTGCATGTTAAATAAGAATCCAGGATAGCGTAAGATTCTTTCATTTCAGATCCGCTCCATGTTGAAGCGACCAAAATCATATCTCTTGCAAGTTACAAGCGGGAAGAGCCCTTGTGGATAAAAAACGATTAAAAAAGGATTAAAAATGCCCCTAATAAACCGTCTCAAATGCCAAGGGCTGTAGCAACACCCACGAGCTAGAAAATATGCGCCTGCTTACTCCTTTATGAAGCGTAAAGATCGTGGTGCTCAATTGATTTACCTTTATACCATTCACGGATACCACCGTGAAATGGGATTAGGTGCCTTAAGAGATGTTTCTTTAAAAAAGCACGTGAATTAGCAACACAATGACGTTCTGTTTTACATGAGGAGGCGCGTGCCCCCATTAAAGAACGAGAGAAAAAGAAGCGTGAAATAATGCGTAATCTTCATCATTTAACAGATAGTGCTTTAGATTCTTTTGAAAAAAATAAAGCTAAATTAAAGGATGGTGGTACAGAGAAAAGCTGATTTCTAGCCCTTTATTCTTTCCCAATAAGATCGCCTCCCCATTTAAAATATTACGCCAACAAAGGTATACGCAATATATTCACTCAAATCTGGATGCTCTCTCCAATCTGACATACAAAAACTAAAAACAGCAGAAGAAAATATTAAACCACTTTAATTTTTGTCTCAAACATATAGATTTAAACAACTAACCGCTTCGTATCACCACACTTCAAAGGACAGTACTCCATAAGGCTTATAGGCAATATTCATCACATACTCTCAAAAAACTAATGCATAAAACCTTAATTACCATAGCCCCAAGTAAGCTGTTTTTAAGGCATCACGGGCTGGTCTAAATATTCCCTTGATCGGCCTCCCTAAACTAAAAAATGAAGCTCCCTGTTAACTCAGTCTGCAAACAATACTCTGTAAATCCCCCCCTTCTCTTAGTCCTCCCCCAGCTAACTTCCCAACAGCATGCGGTTCACATCACTACACCTTAAAAGACACTGTTTTAAGAACAGCGTTTTACAGTACAACAGGATAATAATTTAAATACCCAAATGCGCTTAAAACAAGTCTACTCACTAAACGCATTATTTATCCAAATAAACTGATCTACCTAATCATTGTCATCACTTAGAACAGCCAATATTCATCAGATTTGAATCATTCCTCTGTTTCTTTTACGCGTCCAGATAGTTGCATAGCTCTAGAAAGATCATTAACTGCATTTAAATGCGTCTGAAGCAATTCACTATTACGCTGTAATTTTTCTTGTAAATCAGACAACAAACTTTCAACTTCATGCTCAATATCTTGATTCATGTAGCGCTTCACATCGCTCATGGATTTATTAAGATCACGCAAACCACGTATTTTACATAAATTTATTTCTTCGTAATCTGGAACACCACTGCTCTCTAGCATATTGCTTTCATAATCAACAACTTGAGCTAACCCTTTAACAGCAGCAACAAATTTTGTCATCGCCCAATCACGATCAATAAGATTATTATCAAGAACTTTTGCTTTTGATGCAAAACTATCATCACCATATTGCACTACAGACATTTTTACTTCCCCTTCAACACTCTTGTTCAATCTTTCAAATGAGGGAGATTAAACAGGTTATCTTCAATGCTGATACACTCAATAAAGCTCGTGGTGCAAACATCGCTCAAACAACAGCACGACAATCCTTCAAAGCGTATACCACTTCAACTTTCAACGCATTCTCTCAAGTATTTTTCTTGCTTTGCTCCAAAACCATCATTGCGGCTATACTAATTCACCAAAACGCTATAAACTTAAACCTTACGCAGCAATATTGAAAATTTTACATTTGCTCTGTCTATTTTGGTCTATTTCGCCTTGCCGATTTTATCTTTGCCTATTTCGTCACCAGCATGCCTTCAACAGAAAACAACAACGCTCTCACGAGAACTTTGTCCACAAAAAGACCACCTGCCGACAAAAACCCACAGCATATCTTGCAGCATATCAAAGACTTAAGCTCATTAAAAATTTCAGCATTTTAACGATAGCAGCATCTTACCCTCCATAACCTATGGCTTTTTTTGCACCTAAACTTGCATACCTTCCGGCACCCCATAAGATGGCACCCTACAAAATTAGTTGCACCCATTCAAAAAGACACACCCTCCCCCATGCTCCTTCTGCACACACGCAGTATTTCGCATAAAAAACAAAAAGAATGCTCTTTTGAACAGATCAGCCATACAGCAATATTAAAAAAGACATCTTAAAACAGCTAAACAGCCATCAATCTCCCTTTTTTTAATTATCATTCGCTTTTCTTTGCAATGAACGACTATATAAGATTTTTTGAACCTTTTCAAGAGTTTCTTAGCCAATCAATTCGATACGTCTTCAATTGCATATTCACGCGCTTGTTTTAAAGAAATATCTCTTAAGTATACCCAAGCCTATTTCGCGCCATAACCCATGAATAATATAATGATAAATCCCCCATGACATGTATAAAATCCATTGAGCACTGTCCATCTTTACGCTTAATAAAAAAAGCAAGCCAACACCATCAAATATTTTGCTAGCCCCTCATGTTGCGATATCCTTGACATTTGAGTGCGGTTCAAAAAGCATGCCTTTCTTGTACAGTTTCGCTCCGCATGGACCCTCCCCACTTGTAACTGCAAAAGACATGGTTTTGGTTGATTCAACCTCGAACAGATTTGGAATGAAAAAATTTTATGGTATTCAGGACTCTAATTCAAGTTGAATAACGATAGATTATCATTATCTATCAAAATATTATCCAATGCATAATGCTTAACGCTCCCCACATTGATATTTTCAGAATTTCCACAGCATCTTCCTATAGATTATTTCACTCCATAACACAGTTTTCTCTTAATATCGCAGCTTTACATGTGCTACTGGTATAAAAACATAGAAACAATCATTTTATAATAAAGGTACAATTTTTATTACGAACTTTCTCTTATTTTCAATCTTCTAAATGCGGCTCTTCTCTTTCATACTCATCACATTTCAAATCTATTCCATGTTGAATAAATTAAATTTACTTGTTTGCACATCACAAACAACGCCCTGATGTGTTGATAAAATACACTGAAAGAAAAATGCCTCTTATGAACCTTCTCAAATGCCAAGGACTATAGTAAACATTGGAAGAAAGTGTATGATGATCGTGCCTTGCTCTTTCATAAGTGTAAAGATGGTAGCATTCTATAGATTTTTATATTATTCAAATTTTATATTATTTCACGAGAGCTTACTGTTATACCATTTACGAGTGTCATCGTAAAATGTTTGTCGTATGCAGTGAAAGATGTTTTCTTACAAGTACATAAATATGCAATACAAATATATTAATATACAACATAAGTATATTTCGTTTGGAACGTTCTTTTCTTTTGTGCAAAACATGCCCATTAGAGCAGCATTAACCAATCTTACTATGAGATAAACGATCAGAAAACATTTTTGTCTTCTTCTGTGCACCTTAAAGGACAAAGATCTTAACTCAATCTGCTCTGTACGCAGTCCGAATTTTTATCAAGCGATCTTCTCTTGACTTCCTACTCATGTGAGTCACTTAAACGAAAGGCTCAATAAAACAACCTACGAATATTCATCGCGCACTAAAAAATACTTAAACGTTACAAGAAAACTTATATGCCTTATATTACCGCTATAAATGATAGTGTTTCATAGCATAACAGGATAAAAAAGTTTTCTGCAACACAAAACCTACAAAATCAATTAATATTCTCTTTAAAACTTTCTTTTTTAAGATTTACAGTGCTCTAATTCCTCAAGCCTTTACAAAAAAGGAACGATTTTAAGCTTGCCTAATATATTGTATCAACATATACTACAGATTGTAATATATTGTTATTCATAAAATCACCTCAAAAAGAACAGAAAGAGGTTTTTATGGCTGATCTCGTAAAAGCCGCAGTGCTTTATTCAACCTTGATTATCACCATGAATGCTTTTGTTGTTATTTTAGTTCTCGTAATAGAAATATACTAAGCATACTCTCTTGGCTTTTTGTAATTTGCGCAAACGATCATCTTAATTTTACATAAGATCAAAGCAAAATTTTAACTCTACAGATAAATTACACACCCAATTTCAAACATCGCTTGCAACTATTTAAGTGTTAACTCTGCTTTTTGTATGCATTTTTAACCATCAGTTTCCGTCTTTTCACGCTACTTGAATCTCAACTTCATTCCCGCCTTAAAGAACTAAATTTTCTACCAGAACCGATCTGTAAATAATTTGTCTCCTTATTGAATAAGTTCCTCTTGCTTCTCCCCTTCAGGGCATATCACAATTCTAAAGGAATATTTCAAGAAGCTTATGATAAATCCATTGAACACCATCATCATACACTTGCGAGGGAATAAACCAGCACCATCACACACTTTTCCAGCACCAAATGTTGCAACAACCTTTAATCCTTGAGATAGTTCATAAAAGACATTTTTACTTCTTTCTTCAGCAGTTTTTATCCACACGGCTCTCCATGCTTGTAACGTGCAAGTAGATGGTTTTAATTGATTCAACCTAGAACAGATTTTGACGAGATCCTTATTCAACATAAAATAATTAAATTATTTTTATAAATCAAAGTATTATTCAAAAAACATTCATTACACACTCGAGAACAAAAAACACCTCATACATAAAGTTTTACATGAGCTCCACCGCTCAACATGATAATATTACAACACAATTAAGATAAAAAATAACAAGGAAAAACCTTGCAAACTTAAAAAAGAGAGGGAGAAAATGAAAAGGTGTGGAGAGCGCTCACTCCCTCACACATCCAGCAAAACCGTCCTAGCAAAAATGACTCACATCTTAACTAATGTTATAATATTCTCAAATCAAAAGCAATTTCTTAAAAATAGTTTAAGAAAAACATTTAAGTATAAAACGATAATAATTCCATTCAGAATATTTTTCCCTTTATTAAGATAGAGAAAAGTAAATTCCAAACAAATGTTTCCTCCCAATTTTTCCGAAATTAGCCGCAACGCTTAAAGCCAGTCTTAGTGTGATGAAACATTGATTTGTGATTTTGTGATAAAGGCAGAAAAACACCCCAAAGGTAGATTTAATCTCATGTTGTAAATACATGAAACCAAAACATTAAACAATCAGCACATAGTTTGAAAAATTAACAATAACACGTAGCAACTCATTCGGATGCAATACTATCACAATTGAAAGCACTTTTTGGCTGGACAAATGACAGTATAGAATCCGTTTACACAAAGAATACAGATCGTAAAAGACTAATTCTTGAAGCCATAAAAAGGCTCTCTAACGTTAGAGAGAGCCTAAAAAACGTAATAGAATCAACAATTAACCAATTCCTTATTGATAGAATAATTTATTGAATTTTATGTTTTTAATTAATGCCAAACATAAGTTCCATATACGCTTGTCTGGCATGTTGACAATTTTTAGATTTCTTTATAGACGATGGATCCATCTTTTCACATTTTTTTACCCACTCTTCGAGTAATGTTTTATCTTTCTTGAATTCCGCTACGCTGTGATTTTTTTCGCAAGCAGCAAGGACAAGTCCAGTACAAACCAACAATGCTGTGATAATAATTTTATTCATAATTTAATTCTCCTCCTTTTTATCTTCAGTTTTTTTCTCGTCATCATGTACAAAGCTCGCACCAGGCCAATCTCGGGCATGAACTTCACGATACGCTTTATCTGCATTTTTACAATTTTGAGAATCTAAACTCCCTGATATCATACATTTCATTGCCCATTGCTCGAGTAATTTAGGATCTTTCTTAAACTCTGCTACGCTATAAGTTTTTTCACAACCAGCAACAGCAAGTCCAGCACAAAGCAGCACTGTTGTAATAATGGCTTTATTCATCAATAAATTCCCCTTCTTTCAAATTTACAAAGTTTAGGACACAATTTAGGGACCCATTAAATTTGTACATGCGGTTCATTGTGCATTTTCAAAAATTTTAAAATCCACTTCTTTACGCGATTTTTCCCAACCTATGATGATAAATCGCGTACAAAGAAAAACACCGCTATCAATATATTTTTATGATTTAATTGTTGTCCTGCTTTTTTTCAGTTTCATTCCCCTTTTTGCCACTTTCACGAAGTTGCTTTGCAAGATTTCTATAATGCTCTTGAAAAAGTTCCATATCGGCTTGCATGACATTTTGACAATTCTTGGTTGCAAAAGCAGATGCTCCCATTTTATCGCATTTCTTTCCCCATTCTTGCATCAATTTTTTATCTTTCTTAAATTCCTCAACACTGTAGTTTTTTTCGTGAACCAACAGTAACAAGCCCCGTGCAAAGCAACAGCGCTGTTATAATGATCTTGTTCATGATTTAACCCCTCTCTTTGTTTTATATTTTATTAACAATATCTTTGGATTCACATCCCCTCCTATATTGTGACCTTGCGTCTAACTTTCCTTTGCAAATACGCACACTTGCAACGCAAACATGTTAAATTATGAAAACTGCTTTTATTTATCAGACTTGCATTTGTAGCATTATCTGCACGGCTGCTCTTTGTATTTGAAGTATTTAAACTTCAGCAATAATTTTGATATCTTGGCATTTTTCAAAAACCACTTCATCATGAGAAGTCGCACAAAATCTTATCAAAAATTCGTAATGCCTATATCCATTGCAAATTCCCTGCAAACGAAAGAATACACCTTTTAACCAACTGATTGCGCTCTTATCATTTCTTAAACCACCGGAAAAGAAAGAAAACTTTAAGTCCCCCTGCACTTTTTAAATGCCAATAGAAATGCTAAAAAAGCGATCTTATACATTATCAATTGAAGCAAAAAAGCCTATTTCCTTGCGTACCATTACGACTGGCATTAACTATTTAAGACTATAAAATCATATAAATGTAAGAAATACTGTCTATAATATGCTCAATGACTTCTTTTGTTTATTAGGAAAACTTATAGCGCGCCAATATCAGTAAATTTTATGTATTTTTTTATCCCCCCTTTATAAATATGAATATAATTTAATAAAATGAATCGCTGCATAACAAAAAAAAATAATCAACGCTACTCTTAATTACATTATTTACGCATGTATTAAGTAAAATAAACAAAAAAATAACCTGACATTTAAAATCATTATCAAGAAAATTTTTATAGAAGAATAAACATATCTATTCATCTAGCGATATAAGATCACAAGAAGTATGATGATTATCACATTTATAGGGAAAAGTTTGAAACGAAGAATTTTTCGCAAACTCATAGCTCTTTCATGAAATGATATAGAACCTTATGAAAAACAACTTAAATGAAGCAGCCCTCGTGAAAAAAGAAGGGAGATTTTATCATTATTAACTTCGTATAAAAACAAACGATATCATCTCTAGAAAAAGCATTCAAACCAACGAAAACTTATTATCATATATCACTTTTTACACTTTTCCGTATTTTTGTGAAAGCAATTCGCGCACCTCATCGGCTATTTTAGTTCCACGACTTGCACAACTTACCTTAATCAATCGATGCAAACTTTCTGGTATATCAATCGTGAGGCGCTTCATACCTCCACTCATGCTCCCTTTGGGGCTTCCTACCCATGCATCTGCTGTTAAAGGAATTGATTTATTCGTTGGTTTCGTGCCGATTTTAATTTTTTTATTCATCGCGCTAACTCCTTGATTTCCGCTGCAACAGCTTCAATCTCTGCTGTTGCTGGTCCTTGCTTATCAACTTCATAAACCGCCTTCCCCTGTGCTGCTGCTTCTGCAAAAATCACGCGCTGCGCAACGCTAGAAGAAAGAACATGCACGGGGTATATGCCAAGAGCTTCGTTCACATCACGCCCTATCGCTGTATTGACTATTTTACGATTAATAACAAAAGCAGATTTAAGATTTTCTTTATAAACACGCGCTTCGTCAATCAGCTTTACAATTCCATCGGCTGCCCAAATATCATAAGGACTAGGCAAAACAGGTATAAGCACCAAATCCGAAGCCATAAGAGCACTACGAGCAAGATCAGTCACACGCGGAGGACCATCGATAATAATATGATCATAACCATGACCAATCTGTGTAATCTCTTTATGAACCGTTGCACGCGGTAAACCAATAACCGAAAACAAAGGTGCATCTTCACGCGCAGCAGCCCAATCCAATGCGCTCCCCTGTGGATCAACATCAATAAGCAATACCCGTGCACCGGTACGCGCAAAACTGGCCGCAAGATTAACACTCAACGTAGTTTTTCCTACGCCGCCCTTTTGATTCAAAAGTCCAATGATCATTTATTACGCCTTTCAGCATTATCGTTTTTACGATTATACAGAAAGTAATAAAAGAAGCAAGCATCCAATACGTGCAAAATAACCATTTCTCCTATTTTTAGGATAAAACGACAGCCCGCAATTTTGTCTTTATAATATTCTTTTAGCATAAGAAAAAACATTATGAAGATGATGTTCTTGAGAATAACAAAAATAAATCTAAACAAAAGACACGCTCTTCTTCCCCCGCCCTAAAACGAAGATTCTTAAATCCATGTCGATCTGTGAACAATGCTCTGTAAATGATCCAGTTTCTTATCTCGTGCCTACCATTTGGGCTTCTCCCTTCATGCAGTCCACTTAATGCAACTCTACAAATAAGCTCCACTCTGAATATACAACAAACTATAAGAAGCATTCATTGTTTTGCACGTTGAATGAGAGAGCTGAAATCAGGAAGATTCTCTCATTTCATGCCCTCTGATATTAAATCAATCAAAATCATGTCTCTTGTACGTTACAAGCGGGGCTGGCGTGTAAGTAAAAACTGTACAAGAAAGGATTTAAAATATTTCTTATGAACCGTCTCAAGAACCGAGAACTGTAGTAACATTGGAGGCTGACAAATATAACAATGGGGCCCAGCTTACTTCTTCATAAGCGTAAAGAGGGTGGTGATCAATGAATTTTATACTCTTATACGCTCGACAGGGTAAAATGGGCTTAAAAGAAATAAGAATACCTCTAGCAAACGTGTGAACAAGCAACACAATGGAATGTCTATGCTTGGTAAACATAATAGATTATCCATAAAGACCAAACAGCCGTCTTTCATAAGGTCGAATAACGAACATGTTGCGGAGTGAGATATTTTGCATCTTACAGCTCATTTTCCCCCAATAGATCTTCTCGACAAAAAGAATATTTTTGTTAAGATGCCATTGAAAAACATACCTTCACTATGTTCTTTTATATACCAGACTAGGGGATATCGTGAAGATTGTGCAATTGAGAATAAATAAAAATGAATTTACAACAAATTGAACCTGATATTTTTATCAGTGCCCAAATTAGCATAGAAAATATCAAAACATTGGCACAAGCTGGTTTTAAAACAATTATCTGTAACCGCCCCGATCACGAGGAGCTTCATCAGCCTGACTTTTCTAGCATTAAAACGGTCGCAAATGAATATGGCATAAAAGCCTATCACATTCCCATTTCTCCTCCAACTATAGAACAGTCAGCTGTTGAATCTATGCAAACAATTTTAAAAACAGCCCCTCTCCCTCTTCTTGCCTATTGCCATCACGGAGCACGCTCCCTGCATCTTTATCGTTTGGCACGTCTTTAAACAGAGATTTCATACACTTCCTCATCGCCTCAAAAGATGAAGAATCTTAAATACACATCGATCTGTAAAAAATAATCTGTCAATAATCTTTGTCTTGCGCTTTCCACTCAGGCTTCCCACTTTATAAAACTCTACAAGAAAACTTTGCTGTTAAATATACAACAAACAGGCACACCTGAAGCCGTAAAAATGCATGAAAATTCATATGATGATCAAGGAAATTTATTTTCACCTCACCTTTTATCACTGCTTCACCTTCTTTGTCTCTCCCTTTACCAGTACGAGCTCATTCGTACGCCACAGACACCTAAAACGACAGTAAGACCACTAAGAAAACCCCATATTCCGTATAAAAGGCATGCAGAATATTTTATAAAAAGCTGTAAGCCATAATCTATGATTAATTATAAGATATTGATTTATAATAATTAGTTATTTTACACGTTGAGTGAGAAACCCTAATACCGTAAGATTATCTCATTTTAAGTCTATTTATAGTGAAACAATCAAAAGCGTGTTTCTTATATGTCGCAAGCAGGAAGAGTTCGTGTGAAGTAAAACGAGTTAAGAAAAAATCCCTCTCATAAACGCTCTCAAATAGCCAAGGCTTTACAACATGAAGGCTTGTCAATATAACTGATGATACTGGATTGCTCTTTTATTAGGCACAAAGATGATAGCGCTCAACGGAGCTTGCAAGACACCATTCATGAGTGCCATCATAAAAATGGATATAGGAAGCGTTGAGAGATATTTCTTTAAAATAGGCGCGTAAATTAGCAACACAAGTATATTCCAGCATTTTATTTTACCTGTAGGGCGTGATAACCTATTCAAAGAACAAGAAAAGCCTGAAACTGTTATTTTCATGATTTAAGAGATATTGCTCTGAACACTTTTGAAAGTGGCAAAGCCGAATTTAAAAGAGACAGTCATCTGGACTGATTTTACCCCTTTATAACTTCATATTTTTCCCCAATAAGGCTGTAGATTGATTTCAGAGATTATCCAAATGAATATGGCAATAGACTCTCCCCATCTGGTATACAAAAGCTGTAACAGCAAAGAGAGCACTAAAGCGCTTTAATCTTTGTCTCAAACATACTGCTCGCGTTGAGGATCGCTAAAGCAAAAGTTTTATGAGAAAAACAACACCATAAAGTCATGAATAGAGCGAACATAGATTGGAAAGATGTCCCAACTTTTATCCAACACTTCTATCAAAAAACAACAAGACATAATTGGCTTTGCATTTTCATATCCTTACAAGACAGCCTTCCCGTTACATTATAGGCGTTATATTTGTGAAGGACAAAGAAGATATATGGACAGTTCTTTGTTTGAGAATCTGAAAGATTTACGTATTACGACAACCAAATTGTGCCTTTATCAATCAAAAGCATTAAAAATTTTTGAAACAAGTACACCTGCTTTCTCGCAATGATTTCTTTTTATCTGCAATCAATCGCAGTCTCCTTAATGTGAATTTCCTGTCACAACATACGAGAGAAACGAGACTTAAAGCATTTTCCATCAGCTTCATTCTCGTTTACGTGATTGGTCAGCACAAAACAGCTGCTGACCACCGCTCTACTTCACGAGGCTCGACAAACGAACCTTTTTTTTAAATATTTATCATATGATACCAAATATCACATGCGTAAGGTTTTAGATAAACCCAATCCCATCATAAAAGACGATACGACATAATAAAACAAATTAGAAAAAAGAGACCATAAATTTTTGAAATAAAAGAGTTATCGATTAAATTTTATCAAACTATAAGCTTAAAATCGCAAGAAATTTTAAAAACAGCCTTTCTCCCTCTTCACGTCTATTATTGCCAAATAGGCTGGGGCTTATTCTTTACTGCATCTTTTATGATGGGTTTTAACGGATAAGAAAGAAACAAGCAGTAAACTTTTGAATGACAATAAAAGCCATAAAATGAACTTTGAAAAAGATAATGCCAAAATCAGATATTCAGATATTCGATTCTCCCTCTCAACAAAGGAAACAACATATATTCCACGATGTTTTGGAATATATCTTTGTGATTATAATCACTTTAAGTGCTATTTTTACGGCTCTTCTCTCTTTTTCAGATAAGTTTAGGGCATATTTTTAAAAGTAAGCAGCCTATCCAACTTTGATAATGGTTGTGCTGTCTTTAAAATTTCTTTTGCTTTTTTTTCATCACGGCGCATTTGCGCAATCAAAGGTTCAAGCCCATCAAATTTTTCTTGTCCTCGCAAAAATTGGAAAAAAGAAACGGTACAGCTTTCCCCATAAAGATCGTCGTTAAAGTCAAACAAATAGGTTTCCAAAAGTGGCGCACCATCTTTAACAACCGTTGGACGACAACCAAAGCTTGCAACACCATCATACAAAACACCGTTCGCACGACGTAAACGCACCGCATAAACACCATGAGCCAAGCGAACTTGGGAAGGCAACATTTGATTAGCTGTAGGAAATCCCAAAAGACGTCCAAGTTTATCGCCTTGAATAATATTGGAGCATACCCGATAGTGATACCCTAACAAATGAGCCGCTTTTTCTACGTTCCCTTGTGAGAGAAGCTGCCGAATAAAACTAGAGGAAATAATCAACTGTTTTGAATCTTGAAGACGAGAAACGCAAGGAACTTGCACAACCTCAAATCCATATTTCTTTCCCCTTTCGCAAAGAAGATGTGAATTTCCACTTTTCTGATGACCAAATTGAAAATTTTCCCCTGTCACCACAACTGAAACATCAAAAACCTCTTTTAAAATCGATTTGATAAATTCATCCGCTGAAAGCGTGGCAAAGTGCGCATCAAAGGGCTGTTCAATCACGCCATTAAAGCCAAGGACTTTAAAAATTTCAGCTTTTTCAGCTGCCTCTGTCAAACGATAGACAGGAGCTGAACGTTGAAAAAAACTTCTTGGATGTGGTTCAAAGGTTAAAACAACTGCTGGTTTCTTTTTTATCTGCGCGAAATCAAGCGCTTTTTGCAACACCATCTGATGTCCGCAATGAACACCATCAAAATTTCCAAGTGCCAACACGGCTCCCCGCCAAGCCGAGGGAAACATGTGAGTCCCCTGAAGACGCAAAAAATTAGCCATTACTGAAGTGCCCACATGATTGCTTGTGGTTTATAACCATGACGTTCAAGAAAAGAATGCAAAGCTTGCTTATCCACCACACCATTTTGCGCATAATCATAATGATGAATCCCCCCCATAATATAAAGGGCATCAAGACCAAAATGAGCCGCCCCCTTAATATCCGTCAAAAGACCATCACCAATAGCTAAAACTTGACTTTTTTCCACAATTCCACGAATGTTTTGAAGTTTTTCAAAGGCACACTCATAAATAGGCGCGTGAGGTTTTCCAGCAATGCGTACTTCCCCCCCTAATTGTTGATAAAGACGCGCCAATGCACCAGCGCACCAAAATTCTTTATTTCCATAATGGACAATCACATCAGGATTAGCACAAATAAAAGGTAAATTCCGCGCCCGCATGCGAAGAAACATCTCCTCATAAGCAGAGGGTTCTTCGTCAAAATCTTCAAGAAAACCGCTACAGACGACAACAGAAGCCTCCCATTCTTCAACAAATTCACACTCTAAC
This sequence comes from Bartonella sp. TT67HLJMS, assembly GCF_042193375.1. NCBI lineage: Bacteria > Pseudomonadati > Pseudomonadota > Alphaproteobacteria > Hyphomicrobiales > Bartonellaceae > Bartonella > Bartonella sp. TT67HLJMS. Next base: position 44,633 of record NZ_JBHILP010000013.1, on the reverse strand, counting down.
CCTTCAAACAGCACCAAATCACGTTGTGAACCAATAAAAAAAACTTTACGCGGAGCAGTCCGAATGAGATCGCGCGTTACATCCCCTGAAGTGATAATGGCATCATAATAGTCACGATGAACATTCATGCTTTGTAATTGAGCAGCAACATCTTCCCGTAGCCGAGGAGAATTGGTTAATAAAATAACACTTTTTCCCATTTGTCGAATTTTATACAATGCTTTCAACGCTGGTTCAAATGCATATACACCGTTATGCACAACACCCCATACATCACAAAAAACAGCATCATAATGCGTTATAATAGTCTCAATATGGGTAAGTTCATTCATGGTGCACCTATCTTTATTTATCATTTAAAGCTGTCTTTTATTTCAAAACTACTTACCGAAAGATAATACTTGTGTCATCTGCTTTCTCAAACCATATTCCAACTTTGCATCGCTTATAGCAATCATAAGAAATGACAAAATAAATAAGTTATCGTTAAGTTGTGCAAAATTCTAAAACGCTTTATATCAAAAGCTTATCATTCCACAATGCTCATTTTTCTCATAAAAACTTTAATTCTAACAATAACTGCGTTGATACAGTTTTTTATCTAAAACACGCACATTCTTAAAAACGAACAAAAAAACTCCTTAAAAAAACGCTTCCTTAAGTATAGAATTATCGATTTATAATAATAATTTATTATTCATACATAATGAGAAACCAAAATATCTTTTCTCATTTCAAATCTGTTGATATTGAATCAATCAAAACTATTCGCTTGCACATTATAAGCAGGATGAGCGTATAAATAAAAACACGTGAAGAGAGAAATATAGCTTTTATCCCATTCATCGAAGCTTTTACGTTATACACTTTACAAAACGCCATTCGTGAAATGGGCGCTAACATTGAGAAATATCTTCTCAAAACAAACATGTGAATATACAACAACCAAATCTATTCTGTTTTGATTTTATTTTGCATGAGGGCTCTTTACTCATAAAAGCTTTCCCCTATCATCATGATATCTCAGACGCATCAAAACAAGCCATTTTGGTTATTGGTTAAGAACAGCACCATAGACGGTGCCTTGAGCTTAAAAACCAAGGTTTACCTTTGAAAAAAGCGAATCTGAAAACGTGAGTTTAGTAAGCAAACCTTAAAAGTTTGAAAGGCAAACAACCTTCTATTTAAAAAAATCTATCCGTCTCAAGAAAAACTATTTTTATTGCCAATCTTCTAAAATTACTTTACTAATTAGAAAATGTTTTGGTCGTATACGCAACGATCAATAGGGCCTTGAAAACCCGAAACCCTAGCGTAAAAATAAACCCAGTGTGTGGGTGTCCCGGAATTCCGGGAGATTTTGCTATGTCCAGGTGCTCCAAGCACTAAAAGCAAAATGCTGACTAGGGTTCAGTGTTTTCAAGCTCCCGGAATACAAATGCGAGGGCGCTCGCAACCGGAGGGGGCAAATGCAAACTCAAAATCTTAATGTTGATCTTTTTGTAGGCAAAAAAATTCGCTTTAGGCGAAAAATGCTCAAAATGTCTCAAAAAACATTAGGGCATCATTTAGGTGTCACTTTCCAACAAATCCAAAAGTATGAAAAAGGCTTAAACCGTGTGAGCGCAGGGCGTTTAAAGGAAATTTCCGATATATTGGATGTCCCTATTGCCTTTTTTTACGCTGATATCATCAAAAAAGAACATACCCCGTACCATTATGATGAAATTGTAGCGAGCAAAGAGGAATATTTGCTTTTAAAAAGTTTTAGAATTCTTACATCTGTCAAACAAAAAGCAATTTTAAAATTAATTTCTGATCAAAATTAAAACCTTTAAAAACATAAGTATAGGGTGCTACACGCTCTGTTCTTGGCTTCCTTCTCACACATCAAAGGATGCAAATCCCTCCTCAAACTGGTTGATACCCAATCCAACTTCTCAAAAACAGCTCCCTCTCGGCTTCACATTTCATATGGTTCCTTTCACAAAATTGTACAAGAAAGCCCTCCCTTGAATATTCACCACACTCTCTTATCAAAACATCCCATGCATAAAGTTTTTATGCCTTACACCACACCTCAAACGATGATGTCTTTACAGCACAACAAAATAAGCATTCATTCGGATTTAAAAAATTAGCCCCTTCTTCGCTGTGAACGTTCCATTTATTTTAGATGATCTGCATTTAATATACCTGCTATAAAGACTTGCTATCTATTATAAATTCTTAAAGGCATATTTTTCCTCTAAAATCTCAATGCCACACCAACTCCACCATAAGAAAATACATTGATTTATAAAGTGTGTTCAGTGTTTTGTATGTTAAATGAGAATCCAGAATAGCGTAAGATTCTTTCATTTCAGACCCGCTCCATGTTGAATCAACAAAAAACATATCTCTTGCAAGTTACAAGCGGGAAGAGCCCTTGTGGATAAAAAACTATTAAGAAAGGATTAAAAATGCCTCTAATGAACCCTCTCAAGTGCCAAGGGCTGTAGCAACACCCACGAGCTAGCAAATATGCGCCGACTTACTCCTTTATGAAGCGTAAAAATAGTGGTGCTCAATGAATCTACCATTATACCATTCACGGACACCACCGTGAAATGGGATTGGCTGCCTTAAGAGATGTTTCTATAAGACAATGCTATCCTGTTTTCTCATGATCATAATCCTCAATCTAACAAAGATGAAACAAACAATAGGATTGCAAATATGATTTGGGAAGCTCATCTGAAAGATGAAAAATGATAAAAAATTCCGCTATAAAAATTAAAGAAGCAACTATTCGTTGAAACGTAACTTCTTTATTTTAGAATTTTTATATAACACTTTAGTGTTGAGATGCATAACCGTTAAAACGCATGACCACGATCTGTAGAATTAAGCTTTGGCGAGAAAAACATTTCAGTATCTGCTTGTAAAACATTTTGACAATTTTTAGATTCCTTAACAGCTTGTCCTGAAAGAAAACACTTCTTTCCCCATTCTTCCCTTAATTTCGCATCTTTCTTAAAATCCTCTACGCTATAAGTTTTTTCACACCCCACAGCGAATAATAGAGCCATGCATAATAAAATAATTTTTTTCATTTTACCCCTCTTTAAATACCTTATCTGTTAATATCATCCCCCAAATGAGTTCTAAATTTTCATACTGTACGAGAAGACAGCCTTACTATCACTTGCTTGCTTTCAAAGTGAACACTCTGAGTAAAATAATGCAAGAAGAACTCACGACAGCCATCGTATGAGTTTGTCATAAAATATAATGAGAAGAAAAAAGCCCAAACTGAGTAAAAATGACGAAATTAGAAGGCGCACTAATGTTTTTTTCCAACTGATTTCAATAGTGACATTGCGATAAGAACCGCGCCCCTCGCCCTATAGAAAGCCTATGAGCATTATAATACTTAAGTATCACGATCAATAGACTACAAAGCCATTACAAAAAAGTATGAGCTCTTTTTACCTATTTGTATGTTGATTATTGTTTCCCCCATCGAATGCTTAAATAAAAACGTCTTGTGATATATAGAAAACAATCAACAATGCAAATCATTTTTACGAAGATTTTTTCGTGTGGAGTCTGTTTGAAATCCATCTTTTAGAAGTCTGAATTTAGAAGCAGATAATTATGAAAGCTTTTCAAGGAATGAAACAGATTGATCACTTTTAAAGAAGTAAAAAAACGTGATCCAATCCTGAAGACAAAATTCTGATGAAAAAAACTTTTGCTATGAATTATTTTAAGGCACTGTAAAATATTCTATCCGTTATATCAAATGTTACGCCATTTTGGGATCTCTTCATTTTTCACTTTTATCAACTCTGCTCTAGAAATCCATTTCTTGAGCGTTTTTTATCGTCTCATTTTCTCCTTCAAACACAAATACTCAAAAACGTTTTGCCACCAACAATGAAATTTTCCTGCTTTTATAAAACACATAAGTAAAAATAGAAGAGCGATTTTGAGAGCCCCCCCTTGAAAAGGGAAGTATTATTCATTTACTTCACAAACGGAAATAATCTCACGGTTTATTCAAATTTGCCCTATGGTCTTTTGCCCTATGCTCTGGTGCAATTTTATTGATAAAGTTTTCTCTATAAAAATTTAAGTAAATATGTTCGTTAAAGCCAATCACGGATTTTCAAAGGGGTTGTAAGATCCATTATCTCGCCGCCATTTTAAAGGTTCAGTGAAATCACTTGACCAAAGACCGATCTTGTTGTTGCGTGCTTTTTCTTCCGCATGATAGTACTGAGTTGGAATAGGATCTTTTCCCTCTTTTGAGAGGACCAACATACCTTCTGTAAGACCTGCCTCAGCTAAATCAACCCCTTGAACAAAACATTGCGCATAATAAACACCATTGTGCATCACAGCCTGTTTACAGGATAAATCCTGCCCAAGTGTTTTGGTGACAAGCCAAGCCGTTGTAACCGCACCACAGGGCCATTCTTGATCATTTAATCGTGCTTTTTGGCGTGGTGCGCACGTGTCTACACCATAAAGATGAATATCACGGGTGATATATGAGCGCCAAGATTGTGCAGCAGGCGTCAGTAATTTAAATGTAACCCCACTTGTAACAGAAGCCTTACCATGAAAAACAACAGCATTATTTGCAACATCGTTTGATGAAACACTCTTCTGCAAATCGAGAGCTGGTTCATTTTTTTCTAATTGCTGTTTGGTGATAGATTTAACCAACTTTTCTTCTTCTCGATTTTTTTCTTTTCGATAAAAATTGAGAATATCTTGTATATCTTGCATCTCAAATGTTTTAAGAATACTGAAATCTATTTTATCTTTATACTGGCTTAATCCCCACACTATGGAACCCATAATGTAAATAATAACAATCAATTTAAATAGCATTTCTTAACACGCTCGCTCAAAAAATTCATTGTTTTTCTATCCTTTCACATTATTTATCACTAATCCCCTTGTTTTTAAAGAAAAAAATCCAAATATCTGTGTTGCATATTAACTACATTTTGTAAAGAATAATATTCCTTCTTGCATTATTTTAATATTATTGTCTTTACCAATACATACAACTTAAAATTGCCATTTTCATGTAACACAATCTCAGTTTGAAAAGACTTCTGTCTCTTTACGAAAAAGAGTTTGAGAGTGAACAGATCCACTATCAAGGCTTTTAAAACAAATAAACGAGAAGAATTTATGTCATCAAATGACAGCATTTTTCAGTTTTTAGAGGCAATGGAATGTCGACATATGAACAAATATTATTTGTTAAAGAGAGGTAAAATGACAGATAATAGATCCCAGAACATCATTTTTATCGTTATCATGACCATGCTGCTTTTTACAGCATTGCTTGTATCAGATCCTTCTTATGCTGCTCCTGTTTCTAATGGGAGTGGTTTCGGGAATCTTGATGGTGTTTTAGGCAACATTGTCACAATGATGACGGGTCCAACGGCAAAGCTTATTGCAATTATATGTGTTGCTGCTGTGGGTATTGGCTGGATGTACGGCTTTATCGATTTACGCAAAGCAGCTTACTGTGTTCTTGGTATTGCTATTGTTTTTGGTGCCCCTACTCTTGTCGGTAAATTAGCGAGCACAGCATAAATGAACGAAGACACTCTTTTCCTTGCCTGTACACGACCGTCCATGTTTGCCGGTGTCACAATGGAAGCAATGGCGCTCAATGTCATGGCGACATCCGTTCTGTTTATTTTGACGAGCGGTTTTACCGTGATTGGTTTTGGTATTGGGATGCACTTTATTTTGCGTGAAGTGACAAAGCATGATCACAACCAATTTCGCGTATTATTTGCTTGGCTCAATACCCGAGGAAAACAAAAAAACCTCAACCGATGGGGAGGAGGTTCTACCTCCCCCTTGCGCCTTATCCGCACTTATAAGGAACTAAGCTGAAGGAGCCAAACCGGTGAAACAGATGTCAATAATGAAACGGGAAACTTTGCCTGAAGAATATATTCCCTATATACGCTATATCAACCAACATGTCGTTGCTTTAAATTCACGCTGTTTAATGGTTGTGATGGCTGTTGAAGGCGTAAATTTTGACACTGCGGATATTGATCAATTAAATTCTTTACACAACCAATTAAATACCCTTTTAAAAAATATTGCAGATGAACGAGTTGCTTTATATTCTCACATCATCCGCCGCCGTGAAACGATCTACCCAGAAGGTCATTTTCTTTCATCTTTTGCAACAACATTAGATGAAAAATATAAAAAGAAAATGGTTTCGCAAGAACTGTATAGAAATGATCTGTTTATTTCACTGCTTTGGAATCCCGCAGTAGATAAAACAGAACAACTGGTTTCATTTTTTCAGCGCTTGAGTAAAGCGAAGAAAACACAATCTGAACCCGATGAGGAAGCTATTCGTAAACTCGAAGAGTTAAGTCAAGACCTTATGCAAGGTTTAGAAGAGTATGAAGTCCGTCTGCTATCAATCTATGAACATGAAGGTATTTTATTTTCTGAACAAAGTGAATTTCTCCACCAGCTGGTGGGGGGAAGACGTGAGCGTATTCCTCTCACATTTGGAACTATTGCTTCAACGATTTACTCGGATCGTGTTATTTTTGGGAAAGAAATTATCGAAATTCGCCATGAAAGCAATGAACGCTTTGCTGGCATGTTTGGATGGAAAGAATACCCTTCTAAAACACGCCCTGGTATGACTGATGGTTTGCTTACGGTACCATTTGAATTCATTTTAACACAATCCTTTGTCTTTAAAAGTAAGGCGGCCGCCGGTGCGATTATGAGCCGCAAGCAAAATCAAATGATCAATGCAGCTGACCGTGCTAGTTCACAAATTGATGCACTCGATGAAGCGCTAGATGATTTAGAATCAAACCGTTTTGTTTTGGGCGAGCATCACATTTCTTTAGCTGTTTTTGCTGATCATCCCAAAATATTGACTGAAAACTTATCAAAAGCACGAGCCCATTTAACCAATGGGGGAGCCGTAATTGCCAGAGAAGATTTAGGATTGGAAGCAGCATGGTGGGCACAGCTTCCTGGAAACTTTAGCTATCGTGCGCGTTCAGGTGCCATTACCAGTAGAAACTTTGCCGCTTTATCGCCCTTCCATTCTTTCCCTGTTGGCAAACTAAACGATAATGTTTGGGGAGCTGCTGTCGCATTGCTAAAAACACAGGCAGGTTCACCTTACTATTTTAATTTTCATTATGGCGATCTTGGAAATACGTTTGTTTGTGGTCCATCGGGATCTGGTAAAACAGTGATTGTTAATTTTCTTCTTGCACAATTACAAAAACACAATCCAACAATGGTATTTTTTGACAAAGATCAAGGAGCAGAGATTTTTGTACGAGCTGGAGGAGGGAAATATAAACCTCTAAAAAATGGGCAGCCTACAGGGATTTCTCCCTTAAAGGGCATGGAATACACTGAAAAAAATAAAATCTTTCTTCGTAATTGGATCTTAAAGCTGGTAAGCGCTGAAGGGCAAATCGTAACAGAAGAAGAGCGACAAGATATCGCCAAAGCCATCGATTCTTTAGAAAACTTACCCCCAACACAACGTTCTCTTGGTGCACTTCAACTGTTTTTTGACAACACATCAAAAGAAGGTATCGCCATACGACTACAACGCTGGATTAGGGGCAATGATTTAGGGTGGGTTTTTGATAATGATCAAGATGATCTCAATTTAAACGCACAGTTCATTGGATATGACATGACCGATTTCTTAGACAATGAAGAAATTCGGCGCCCCTTAATGATGTATCTCTTTCACCGCATTCTTGATTTGATTGATGGGCGGCGCATCATTATTGTCGTTGATGAATTCTGGAAAGCTTTGGAAGATGATTCATTCAAAGCTTTTGCACAAGATCGGCTAAAAACAATCCGTAAACAAAATGGCATGATGCTCTTTGCAACACAAAGCCCTAAAGATGCTTTGAACTCAACAATCGCGCACACAATTATTGAGCAATGCCCCACCCAAATATTTTTTCCAAATCAAAAAGCAAATTACAATGATTATGTCGAAGCTTTCAAACTTACTGAGCGTGAATTTGAACTGATACAGTCAGAATTAAGCAGAGAATCTCGCCGTTTTCTCGTCAAACAAGGACAAAGTTCCGTCGTTGCAGAACTTAACTTACGTGGAATGAATGATGAGATCGCCGTTTTAAGCGGCACAACAAAAAACATTGAACTCATGAATGAAATTATCAACGAATATGGAGCAGACCCTGACAAATGGCTGCCCATATTTTATCAAAGGAGAAAAAATCAATGAAAAAATATGGCTTAGTTACACTGTTATCTTTTTCTTTTATTTCTCATGCAATATCACAAACGACACCCGATGCGGATGAATATTATAAACAAGCACTCGAGAATACACAAAAATTAGATGCTGCAAAATCAGAAACAGCTGAAAGCGTATATAAAACTGCAACTGAAACTGCAAAAAAAATTAAAGCAATAAGTCATCAACTTGAACAACTTAAGTCACAAACAGATACAACAGCAACAGAAGCTGTAAAAAAACCTAGCCTTGAAGAATTGCAGAAGCTTCAAGCTCTTCAACAAGAGCTTCAAGTAAAACTTTCTCTTCTTCAAGCCGATCTTCAAGTGGCTTCTTTAAAACTTCAGTCTCTTGATATGATTCAAGCAAGAGATACGAAAACAAAAGACGAAATGCGTGAAGAGAAGGAACAACAAAAGCATAAATACCTCGAGGCACAATTAAAAGAAAAAGAAAAACAATTAAAAGAAAAACTTGAAAGTACGAATACAAATGTCAGACTTTAGTTTTTCTCCATTTGAAAGCGTTTCTGGGTATATTTTAACCCCTCTCGATAATGTGATGGACACAACAGTGAGAGGGTTATCTTCTGCTATTTCAGCGCCCTTAAATCTCGCCGCAATCATTTTTATCTTTCTTTATGGCTATAATGTTATGACAGGTCGCGTTGCGCTTTCTATGCATAGTCTTCTCAATAATGTTGTTAAAATCGTTGTTGTGACAACAATGGCAACGAATGCGGATACATTTAATACTTATGTCAAGGATATTTTCTTCAATGATTTATCCAACGCTATTGGGAATGCGCTTAACAGCAATCCTGCAAGCTCCAATGTTTTTGATTATATTTTGTTAAAGGCAAATGCTCGCTATCAAGAAGTTTTATACAATGCTTGGTTTTTTGAAAAGATCGTTGTGGGACTTCTTGGTTCTATCATGCTTTTAGCCGTTATTCTTTTTTGTATAGGTGGTTTTATTGTACAAATGTTTGCACAAGTTGCTCTCGTAATGATTATAGGTCTTGGTCCTCTATTCATTAGTTTGTATTTGTTCAATGCAACGCGAAAATACACCGATGCATGGATTACAACTTTGATCAATTTTACCATTTTACAGGTTCTCGTGATCATGCTTGGAACAATTATATGTCAAGTTATCCTACAGGTTCTCAAAGTTTCATATGAATCAATCTATGTTCTTTTCCCCCCTGTCCTCGTCATTTCGATCATAGGGGTTATTATCTTCCGTGCGCTTCCTGGTATTGCAACAGCGCTGGCCTCTGGCGGACCATACTTTAACACTGGTGTCTCTTCAGGAGGACAGGTTTTCACAATGCTTGCCAATGGTGCAAGAACGAGTGCGAATACAGTAAAAAATGCCGCTTTACAAATCTCAGGTGCTGCCGGTAACGCTTCTAAAGGTGCGGCAGGCGCGGCAGCAAAAGCAGGAAGATCTGGAGGTGGTCGTGGTCGGTTTTAAGATAAAGCACCTCTTTAAAAGAATAAGCACTTTTGTTTTAGCCTTGCGTGCGCCCTTTGGCGCACGCGCCATGGTCCTGTTCCAGATAAGACCTAACATCTTGGGTCTTACAACAAAACCAATCAAAGTCTTGCATCACATAGACTTGTAAAAGTGTCCAAAATAAAGGCTCTCATGCATTGTATTCCAAGATATTTGTGAGTTCAAAAAATGAAACGAAAAATAACTTTTGTTATGGTCCTAACAATCGCTCTTACTGGTTGCGCCTCTTTGAGTGGTCCCAAAAAACCACCACGCTGTAATGGCAAACATACACGTGCTTTAAATAAAGATAAGTGGAATTGGGACAATCAAAACGTTGTCCACCCAGAAAAGAGCGTAAGGACTGTTACCACTCCTATCATTCTCAATACTTTGGAAAGTGAAAAAGCAACAGCCAATTCAGCTTTATTAAAGCCGGTTATTCATGAAGCACGATCTGATAAAACTGTGGAGGTTACGCGTGAAAAGTGATGCCCTTGAAGAATATATAAAAGAAGCGCGCTCATTTGACATTGATCGCATGCATAGCATGCGCGTGCGAATGAAAATTTCCATGGCTTTAACAGTGCTTTTTGGATTGATGACGATTGCGCTGGCTTTAGCTGTCGCAGCTTTGACGCCTTTGAAAACGGTAGAGCCTTTTGTTATCCGCGTTGATAACTCAACAGGCATTATTGATACTGTAAGCGCCCTCAAAGAATCCCCTAACGACTATGATGAAGCGATAACGCGTTATTTTGCCAGCCAATATGTTCGTGCCCGTGAAGGTTTTCAAGCATCCGAAGCAGAAAACAATTTTCGCTTAGTTTCTCTTTTATCTTCTCCAAAAGAACAAAACCGTTTTGCAAAATGGTACGCGGGCAATAATCCAGAAAGTCCGCAAAATATTTATCATAACATGATTGCTACCGTCACAATCAAATCAATCTCTTTTATAAGCAAAGATCTTATTCAGGTTCGTTACTATAAAACGGTCAGAGACTTTAATGAAAAAGAAAATATTTCCCATTGGATTTCAATCTTAAATTTTTCCTACGTGAACGCACACATTTCAACGTCTGATCGTCTCATCAACCCTCTTGGTTTTCAAGTATCGGAATATAGATCTGATCCAGAGGTGATAAAATGATCAGACTTTTACAAACAATCTTTTTAATTTTTACGATCACTCTCAGCTTTCACACAGCCTTCTCACTTGCAGAAACAGCGCCTGTCAGTGCACGTAAAGATAACCGCATCAGATTTGTCAATTATGACCCCTACAATGTTGTACAAATCATTGGCTCCATTCGCTCTTCAGTTCAGCTGGAATTTGCCGATGATGAAGAAGTAACCTATGTAGGAATTGGAAATTCCGTTGCTTGGCAAGTTGCACCGGCTGGTCACTTTGTTTTTCTCAAACCGCGCGAAATCCAACCTGTGACCAATTTACAAATTGTCACAAGCCGCCAAGATGGAATCCAACGATCTTATCAATTCGAACTACAAATCCGTGAAGGCGATGTTTCAGCCGGCAATGAGACGTATTTCTTGGTAAAGTTTCGTTATCCAGAAGATGAAGCCTTGCGTAAGAAATTAGCCGAAGCAGAAAAAGCAAAACAACGTGAAGACAACTTTGTCAATGATATTTTAAATATCCATGAAGATTTTGGACCACGCAATTGGGCTTATGAAGCCCAAGGCTCATCCCTCATTGAACCTGCATCTGTCTATGATAATGGAAAAACAACAACCTTTACCTTTTTAGGCAACATTGAAATCCCTGCCATTTACATTGTATCGCCTGATGGGCAAGAAGCGCTTATTCCCAAATCAATTAAAGGCAACAAGGTTATTGTTCATGCAACAGCTGCACAATTCACGCTACGACGTGGGAATGAAGTATTGTGCATCTTTAATAAAAGGTTCGTACCAGAAGGAATTAACCCTGAAACAGGTACGACATCACCATCTGTACAACGTAAAGTGAACCTAGGAAGCAGCCATGAATAACACCGTGGATGAAAAAAGCATCAATGATCGCGATACAATAAAAAATGCTCAAGGAAAAAGTCAACAGAACAATGTAGGGAAAGCTATTGCTCTTATTATTCTTTTCAGTGTCTGTCTTTATTTAGCCTATTCAACACTTGTTACAGAAAAAAAACAACCAATTGAATCTTCAAAAGAAGGAAAAGTTATAAAACAAACAGAGCTTTTTCGCCCTGCAAAGCCTACCCCTTCCCCCATTGAACAGCCTCAACGAAATAACGCTCTATTGCCAAAAGTCGAGCTACCAACACCAAACATCAATCAATTAAATTCTGATGACTCACTTCTGGAAGCAGCACAACGTTCTCCTGTATTAGCTTATGCAAATACACAACAAGGCAAAATAGATTCACAAACAAATAATGGTATTTTGCCTCACCAACTTGAAAGTAAACCTGATGAAACGACACAACGTTTTAATCATCTTCTCAAACCCACAGTGCTTGAAGGTATTCGTGCTTCAACCCTTGGCAATCGAAACTACATCATCGCGATGGGAACTTCTATCCCTTGTATTTTAGAAACAGCCATCAACAGTGATCAACAAGGTTTTGCCAGCTGTATCGTTTCCAGAGATATCTTATCAGACAATGGTCGTGTTGTCCTTCTCGATAAAGGTACCCAAATTGTTGGTGAATATCGCGCCGGATTGAAAAAAGGCCAAACACGTCTCTTTGTACTATGGAATAGAGCAAAAACCCCTAATGGTATCATTATATCCTTAGCTTCACCTGCAACAGACAGTTTAGGGCGTTCTGGTATAGATGGAGATATTGATAACCATTGGTTAGAGAGGATTGGATCTGCGCTTCTTGTCTCCCTGATAAAAGATGCGACAAACTATGCCAATAAACGTTTAGCAAAAAAACAAGAAAAAGAAGAAACTGAAACACTCTCTTCAGGACAAAACATCGCAAACATTCTCGTCGAAAATTACGCCAATATTCCTCCAACATTATCCAAAAACCAAGGGGAAATGGTAAATATCTTTGTTGCCCGCGATTTGGATTTTTCCAGCGTCTATAAATTGAAAGTCATCGAAAATAAAAAACAGATTACCAATCGAGCTGTTTCAAGAAACTTTTACAAAAATTCTGTGATACCTTTAAAATGAACTCAAACTTACATACCATGAGCGATGAAACCATCGCGATTGTTCTCACAAAACTTGAACCTATCCGTGCTTTTTTGAAAGATGAAAGTCTTTTTGAAATTGTTATCAATCGTCCCTACCAAGTAATGACGGAAGGTATTGATGGATGGAAAACTATAGAAGCACCGGCTCTCTCTTTTAATGAGCTTATGGGGATTGCAAAAGTTGTCGCGTCCTATTCCAAGCAAAACATATCAGACAAGAATCCAATATTATCGGCTACTCTGCCAGGTAATGAGCGCATTCAAGTTGTTATTCCGCCGGCTGTCGAAAAAAACACGATTAGTATGACAATTCGCAAACCATCATCGCAGAGTTTTTCTCTCGAAGAGCTCGCGAATAAAGGTCTGTTTTCGCTCTGTGAACAGATATCTTTCACGCCATTGAATGATTATCTTTCTCGTTTTAACGAACTCAAAATCATCGAGCATAACTTAGCTCATGCCTACTGCAATAAAGACTTTGTCTCCTTTTTAAATCAAGCTGTAAAATGTCAGAAAAATATTTTAATTGCAGGAAAAACTGGTTCGGGTAAAACAACATTATCAAAAGCGTTAATCGCCAAAATTCCTCAAGAAGAGCGTATTATTACCATTGAAGATACACAAGAATTGGTGATACCGCACCCTAATCATGTCTCGATGTTCTATTCAAAAGATGGACAAGGCTTAGCCTCTGTTGGACCCAAAGAGTTGCTTGAATCATCTTTACGGATGCGTCCTGATCGTATTCTTTTGCAAGAACTTCGAGATGGTACAGCCTTTTATTATATCCGCAATGTCAATTCAGGTCATCCAGGTTCCATTACAACGGTTCATGCTTCAACAGCCCTTGCTGCCTTTGAGCAAATGACCCTTTTGGTCAAAGAAAGTGACGGAGGAGGTGATTTAGAGCGTGATGATATTCGAGGACTGTTGATTTCAATGATTGATATCATCATCCAATGCAAACGGGTTGAAGGAAAGTTTAAGGTCACAGAAATTTATTATGATCCCTTCAAACAACGAAACATCTTTGGAGGAGACTAAAAGAAGATCACATCGGCTGCTAAAGGCTCTTTTAAAGCAACGATTGCACATAAAAGGAAAAATGCATGAAAACCAAAGCAACAGAAAACAGCGAAAACCTTTTACCTATAACAGTAGAAGAATTAAAACAACGCCGTGAAGCGGTTGAAGCAGCCATCAGCACCCATGCAATAGAGGGAATAGCGCTACATTCCAAAACGCTAAAAATTTTAGAAGAATATGCAAGGGGAAATATTTCACTCGAGGAATTTAATACTCTCATGGACAACGTAACATTATAAGGAAGCTACGATGCCGAAAGCAAAAGAAAAAACAAAAAATATACTGACAGTTTCTCCTCATCATTATGTCTACCCGAACACCACAACACTCAAAAATAAATATGGAATAAAAAACTTTAAATCCTTTCTGGAGAAATGCTCGCATGATACAGCAAAAGCGATGGTTAATCTGCGTGAAGCCCCCTTACCAGAAAAATTTGATACCTCCTATCTATGCTCTATTCATTATCAGTTATTTAAAAATACCTTTGAATGGGCTGGTCATCTTCGCCATCTTCCCTTTACATTTGAAGATGGTACCACAGCCGCTATGCCCGAAATGAAAAGAACAGGATGGGAAAATCCTTTTGCACTCGGTGATGAAATCCCTGAAGGTTTACAAAAATTAGATCAAACACTTGCCGAAAAAGATAATTTGCAAGGCTTAACGCGTGAGACATTTAACTCTGAAGCAATAAGTTTATTTAACTTCCTTAACCAACTCCATCCTTTTAGAGAAGGCAACGGACGTACACAACGGGTCTTTTTTGAAAAGCTCGCTCAAGCAGCAGGACATCAGCTTGATTTTTCACTTGTTACAAAAGAACGCATGATGCTCGCCAGTGTTGCTGTAGCAGAAAATGGTGATCTAGAACCAATGCAACATCTATTTGAGGATATCTCTAATCCCAATAAAATACTTCTTTTAAAGGAATTCATGAACAACATGAAAGAACTTGGGCGCAATGTTAATGATCGTCCCGTTATGGTTGCAAAAGAAGGTGAAACCTACACAGGAATGTATAGAGGTGCTGGTTATGATAGCTTTGCATTCAATGTGAAAGGGGCTTATATCATCGGCAATAAAGAGCATCTCACACCAGAACAACTCAAAACATTAAAACCCGGTGACAAATTTACCTTTACAGTTCCAAAAACAAAAGAGCTTGAAAGCATTCTCATTCCAGAAGAAAGATTAGCTCCTTTGACAGAAAATAAAAAAGCCGAAATGGTTGCAGAAGATTCTTGCGTCCACGCAAGCTTAAAACAGGTCCAGAAATTGGCAAAAATTGTTTATGGTAAAGAAAAAACATTAGATAAACAGATGCTAGAGATCATCAAAAATCCAAGCTTAGGCCAGCAGCTCGCCAACCAGATTGAAAGAGCACCGCACTCTGTTTCTCATCTTGCAGGTTTCAGTTTATGTGGACTACAAAATCAAGCACGTGCAAACGCTAAAAATCATCTTGAGATGCTCTGTACTACCGTTGCAAATTTCGCCCATGCTGTAAAACATGCGGAGAAGGAAATTACTCAAGAACATGCAACAGAACAAAGTCGTCGTGCAAAAATAGTAAAAATGCCAAGCAAAAGCTTACAAGAGCTCTTCACCTTGTCAAAAGAATTACAGCAAGAAGCTTTAGCAAAAAATCCTTTACTTCAAAAAGAGCTTACCGACTTTGTAAAAAACGTCAATAGCCGTCTCTCACTAACTGAACATAAAGCTGTCAAAAATAATGAGTATGAAACACTGGCTCAAAGCATTGGTGTATCAGAAAATAAAGCCAAACAAATTACACAAACCGTTAAGCAAGCCAAAGAGCTACATCAGCAAACACAAGTATGCACAATGCATCGTTCCAAAGCATTTGCTATGGCTTGCTAAGAATGGATAAAAGCTTCCTACTTTATAAGAAGGGCTCATAAACAAGAACTGTTTGGCGTCATCTGCGCTTTTTCAAAAAAGAGAGAGTTTAATATCACACACCTGAAAAAAGAGCTTTTCGCAGCATAGTCTGATAGAATTGAAAGTAAATACAATGAAATATACCAAGACACAAATGGTACTCATTTTAACACCAATCGCTTTAGGTGCTTTAACGATATTCCTTGTTCCTCATTTTTTGTTGTTTATAACAAATGGACTAAAGAGCAATCAAATTTATTGGACTCTTCGTTCAGAACCTTTACTAGTCCTAGCACTAACAGCTGCTGTGTCATTGTTTTATAGTCTCTCGCAAAAGCTGCACTTACGTAAAGGAATTACTTTCGTTTCCCTTATCTTTTTTGGAACCACAGCTCTTTATTATATTGGTGGAGAAATAAAACGTTTAGGTCCCTATGTTGGACAACAAGGAATAACGTGGAATTATGCGCTTCAATTCATGGACCCCATGGTTGTCTTTGGCATCATCATTGGTGGTTTTTTTTCCATTATTCAATTCATAACAACCTCTCCACCTAAAAATAAGGTCAAGCGTGCAAAAAAAGGTGTGTTTGGTGAATCCGCATGGATGAATTTAAAAGAGGCAGCGAAAATTTTTCCTGCCAATGGGCAAATTGTTGTGGGGGAAAGATACCGTGTTGATCAAGATAATGTGTGCAAAATTCCCTTTTCACCTGGCAATAAAACAACATGGGGAAAGGGGGGAACAGCCCCTTTGCTAACCTTTAATCTTGATTTTGGTTCAACTCATATGATCTTTTTTGCTGGTTCTGGTGGCTATAAAACCACAAGTACAGTAGTTCCCACGTGTTTAACCTATCCAGGGTCTATTATTTGTCTTGATCCTTCAACAGAAGTTGCCCCAATGGTCAAATTTGCGCGTCAAAAGATGGGGAATAGAAATGTCATTGTTCTCGATCCCAATTCATTTTTAACAAAAAATTTCAATGTCATCGATTGGCTTTTAGACGACAGCGTACCACGCACACAACGCGAAGCAAATATTGTAAGCTTTTCTAAATTGCTTCTTACAGATAAAAAATCAGACAATTCTTCAGCGGAATATTTCTCGACACAAGCTCATAACCTTTTAACAGCCCTTCTTGCTCATGTTATATTTTCTGATGAATATAAAGACAGTGAGCGCAATTTAAAAACATTGCGTGGAATTCTCTCTCAATCAGAAACAGCTGTTGTCAATCAACTACGTATGATTCAAGAAACAACACCTTCTCCTTTTATTCGCGAAATGGTTGGTATTTTTACAGAAATGGCAGAGCAAACCTTTTCAGGAGTCTATACAACCGCATCAAAAGACACTCAATGGCTTTCTTTGTCCAATTACGCAGATCTTGTCTGCGGAGATGATTTTTTTTCCTCAGATATTACAAATGGCAATACAGATGTTTTTCTCAATCTCCCCGCAAGCATTTTAAACAGTTATCCAGCTATTGGACGCGTGATTATTGGCGCCTTTCTCAATGCCATGGTTACAGCAGACGGTAACTATAAAAAGCGTGTTTTATTTGTCTTAGATGAAGTTGATCTTCTAGGCTATATGAATATTTTAGAAGAAGCGCGCGATCGTGGACGTAAATACGGTACATCCTTAATGCTTTTTTATCAATCCTCTGGTCAGTTGGTCAATCACTTTGGAGAAGCTGGAGCACGTTCATGGTTTGAAAGCTGCTCCTTTGTCAGCTATGCTGCTATTAAAGACTTCCAAACTGCCAAAGACATTTCAGAACGCTGTGGCCAAATGACTGTTGAAGTAACCGGAACAAGCAAATCAAGAGGCTTATCTTTAGGAAAGAGTTCATACAACGTCAATTACCAACAAAGAGCTCTGATTTTACCCCATGAAGTTATTCAAGAAATGCGTCAAGATGAACAAATTATTCTTATGCAAGGACAACCTCCTTTGCGATGTGGTCGCGCTATCTATTTCAGAAGAAAAGAAATGTTAGCCGCAGCTGCAAAAAATCGCTTTGCCCCACAAAAGAAAAACTAACCTCCTCTTATGAGATCTTGACTATGAAAAGAACAAAAACAATATACATTTCTGTTTTTTAAAAGCCCGTTAACAAAAAGTTTTTACCCGCTTCCACACACACATAGGAAAAACATGATTAAAAATCCGTGCTTTTTCCTTTTTGTATTTTGTGTATCGTTTTACCAGCATCTATCGTCTTTATAAAAAACACCAATCCCCTCAAATCACCTATAACTAAACCAACATCTCCACTGAGAAAAGTCTGCAAATACATTCCTACAAAGCTTTTTGTGTATAATTTATCCCCTACAAAAAAACAAAATTTGATCTTTGAAATAAGAACTCTCAAGACACCTACACTCAAGAACATCGATTTTTTCCAAAAAATATTTTAGATATGCATCAAAATGAATAAATCGTTCTTATACAAACTTTTCCCCCTTTACGATATCATAAAGTGTTCTATTTTAACGATAAAGCGCTGAAAAAGGCTTTTCTTCCCAACCAAAGAAAGGGGCTCCTCTCTTATGGATTTTAAAGCAGCGCAATACGATAAGAGCAACAATACAAAATAAAAAACAATTTGTTTAAAAATACATAAACAAGATGTTCATATGGAGCAATAAGAAAAACATAATGGAGAAAAATTCTTGATGACTGCTTTTGCCCATAGATTCACTAATCTGAGTACTGTGTATGAAAAGTACCAACTCCATCCGCAAACAAAAAGCGATTGCACCCGCCATATCCACGATCTTCATCAAAGCGCTCTTGCAAACAACTTTATTAAAAGAAAAAAACCAACAATTTTAAGCAACATTTTTCTTTTTGACCCCTTCCTTACACCTCAAAGAATGAAGGTTTTTCCAGTGTCAATTTGTAGACAATCCATTTTCTGACCGCTCATGGGATTCATATCAGCGCCCTCAATACGAGTATTTTACAGCACAACAGGATAATAAACAAAAAGAAACATCAAAAAATCTTTCCAAAAATAAATGAAAAAAGAAAATATACATGAAAACAATCACAACAGAACATTTGGCATTTCTCACACCAAAAACCTTTCAAAAGTATCACAAAACGATCGATACAACCATCCATACACTTGAGGGAAAAGCACTCCCTCTCATAACACCAGAAATCTCAAAAGAATGCGCGAAGGGGAATTTTTCATATGCAGCGTTTAAGACGCTTATCAACCACCACCCTACTTAGGAGAGATTATATGTTAGAGCAAAATTATTTATATAAAGGTACCTTAACACTCAAAAATAAATATGGCATAAAAGATCCCAAAAAACTGTATGAACGCTGTGCCCATGATACCGCCAGAGAAGCCGTCAATTTTCGCCATGAACCACTTCCACAAAAATTTGATTCCACTTATTTAAAATTAATTCACTGGAGCCTCTTCCACAAAACTTTTGAATGGGCTGGAAAAACCCGCGATGTATCCTTTACATTTGAAGACGGAACCTCTGCCCATATGCCGGCGATGCGTCCCAAAGGTTATGAAGTTCCTTTTGCTGTCGGACCGCAGATTCAAAAAAAACTAAAACAACTCGAAAAAACACTTAATGAGAAGAACAATTTAAAAGGTTTATCGCGCCAAGAATTTGCTGAAAATGCCGCTGAAGTTTTTATGGTGCTCGAGCACGCACATCCTTTCCGAAAAGGGAATGGGCGCGTAAATCGAATGTTTATGGAAAAACTTGGACAAGCAGCAGGACATACCATTGACTTTTCTTTCATCACAAAAAGACGCATGACAGCAGCTTGTATTGAAGCCATGCAATATGGCAATCCCCAACCGATGAAAGATCTTTTTGAAGATATCACGCATCCGCAAAAATCCCTTGTTTTAAAAGAATTCATCTCCCAAATGAGAAATGCTGGACTAGATGAAATTAACAATCGTATTGTTGTTGCCGCAAAAGAAGGGATCCCCTATGAAGGCATCTTTAGAGGTTTTTCAGCAGAAGGTTTTGTCATGGAAGTAGACGGTGCTTTCGTCGTCGGCCACAAAGATGATCTCCCCCCAGAACTCGTCAAAACATTACTCAACGGTGCCCACCTCTGCTTTCAAAAAAACAACGTTCAAAGCTTACAAAAAACACTGATCCCAAAAGAGACATTAGCACCTCTCACACATGAAGAGTTATTCACAAGGATTTCAAATGACCCTTATGTTGAAGCATGCCGAAAAGAAATCGAAAATTTATCAAAGACTGTTTATGGTAAAGCCCACGCATTAAAGACAAAAACGGATATCTTAACGGCAGATCCAAGCTTCGGAAATCAGTTTGCCAATGAAATTTTACAAAACCCTCAATCAATTTCTAAACTTGCAGGAAGAAAAATACTTGACATGAAAAGTCCAAATCGCAGACAGGCAGAACAAACTGCTCCACAACTCAGCCAAGCCCTTAAAAATTATGCCACAATAACAGAACAAACAAAAGAAGAAATTTTAGAGCAACATCAAAGAGAACAAAAACGCCTGAGCCACACTGTCGAAACACCTGGAAAAAATTTACAAAATCTGTTTGCCTTACCAGGAGAACAACAAAGAGAAGCTTTATTGAATTCTCGTTCACTGCGACAAGAACTCCATCACTTTTCGCGCCAACTACATAATCGTCTATCCTCAGAAGATCGTAAAGCCATACAAGAAAAAGATTATACCAGACTAGCTTGCCTACTTGGGACATCAGAAAGCAGAGCAAAAGAAATTGCGAATACTGTAAGGAACACCAAAGAAGCCCAGTGTCAAGCTCCCACCTTAAAAGTTAATCGCTCTTCATCACTTGCTCTTACCGGCTAAAAACGCGTGAACTTTTTTCTTCCAACTAACTCTTGGCGCAAATCATTTTATCTCCATTGCGCCCACCAGTTGTTTTAGAATGTTACAAAAAATAGTCCTAAAAATGAATCCTGTAATTTACTATAACTTATTGATAAAATTTCATAAAAAAGCTGTATAAAAGACATAAATGTCCACTATATATAAATATGAATAGCGCGAAATCTTTGGAGGTCATTCAATTCGATACCTGCCTTGTGTCTTACAGTTATCAAAAAGTAGGGAATGCGCCAACGCCAAAGAGGTTTTCTAAAAATATTGAAAGGAAACAGCCATGAAAAAAAGTCACCCAACCGCTTCTACCAATGTAGATGAACTAAGACGACAATTTGAACAACAAAATCTAGGAGCTTCTAATGTAGAAGACCTCTACGCAAAGGTTAATAAACCACCCAAAGAACAGCGCAACCCACAACAATATACACTTCAACAACCACCAACAACGGTCTATGCTCCCAAAAAGCCACTAGAACAACAAAACCTAGGAACTTCTAATGTAGAAGACCTCTACGCAAAGGTTAACAAACCACCCAAAGAACAGCGCAACCCACAACAATATACACTTCAACAACCACCAACAACGATCTATGCTCCCCAAAAGACACTAGGAAATCCCTATGACAGACTTGGTGGAGAACCAAGTGATGGGCGACGCGCCGACAAACTCGTAGATCCCTATGCAATAACGGATCTGGAGGCGAAAGGTTGGCAAACGTCCCCTTACGAGACAATTGGTGAAGGTGTACAGGGTAGGCATTTTTCCTATGAACCAGAACATCTCTATGCAGAGCTTGAATTTGGTGAACGTGGTGGTCTCTCTCCCCAAAAATCACTCGAATCTGTCTATGCAACGGTTGGCATGGGGGCTGAAGGTGGACAAGAGTCCCAACAACGAGAAAATCCTATCTACCAAGGCGTTGGCAGAGGAACAACAACACCTCCCAGAACCCCGAAAGATGAGATTACAACAAAGCTTTTACAAAACACAAGCTTTCAATATGGTGTAAGAGAAACCCAAGAGTGGTGCAAAGTTGTTTACGGTAACGAACATGCTTTGAATGGACACTTAGCTAAGATTCTTGACGATCCCAAAAATGCAGAAAAAGTCTTACGGGACCTTGCAGAAAATCCCGAAAGCGCTGGTAAGCTTGCTGGTAGGAAAGCACTTGGCATAAAAAGTCACGCACGCAAAGAAGCTGAAGATGGTTTTTCTCCCCTTTGCTCAGCTCTTGAGAGACATATCCATACTACACAAAAGCTCCATAAACAGTTTACACGGGAGCAGGAAAGAGAAAGAGGTCAAAGACACGAAAGTCCAGAAAGAGACTCAGAGCACAGACATCACCACCACCATCATCGCCATCATCACGCAAAAGGAAGAGAACACGCTAATCCGGAGCACAATTCACAACAACGAAAACATGCAACCGAAAAAGGAATGGCTTATGCCGTGTAAGGCATAAACGTAAAAACACATAAACTTTTGTTTTTCATGTAATCTAATCTCTTGGCGTAAATCGTTTCATTGCGGTTGCGCCAAGAATTGTTTTATCTTGTGACAAAAAATGGTCCTGACAATTGATTCAGTAATTGACTATAACTTATTGATAAAATTTCACAAAAAAACTGTATAAAAGACACAAAGTCCCACTACGATGATGGTAAATAGCGTCGTTCTTTGGAGACCACTCAATTTTGATATCTTCTTATAAAAACCATAAAAGTATAAAGGGCGAGAGTGTGCACCAAAGAGGTTTTCTAAAACAACTCTTGAAAGGAAACATACATGAAAAAAGATCACCCTCACCCTTTTCCATCCCCTTCAATACAAGAAATTATAGCGCTCTATGAAAAAGCGGCGGCAGAGGTTACAAGCCCAGAAAGCCTCTATAAAGAAGCTCCTTCACAAAGCAAAAGACTGTCATCCATACCGGAAAAAGATGAAGAAAGACAATCTCTTTTAAAAGAAGAAACTGTACATGCATCAACAAATCCAACAACGCTTCTAACAAGAGGCAACTCTACCAAAAGGCAGCAAAAACCTGAAACGACACACTCAACAGTTACTTCACAAGTTTCTCAAAAAAGGGCAACAAGAATTCTCTCAGAGGAAGAAATCATTCAATTGCTTCCACACCATTCATTGGTTCAAACATATCGAGAGGAAATCCAACGTTTATCCGCAAGTGCATATGGCGATTCAAATATTTTGCAAGAAAAAATGCAGGAAATTCAAAAAAATCCTGCTGCAGGAAAGGAGCTCTCATGGCGCATGGCAGCCCATCCTGAAAGTATTGCTAAACTTTCAGGCACCAGCACGTTTGGCTTCAAAAATCGAACGCGCAAACAAGCGGAAGAAGATTTTTCCGCCCTTTGCGTCACCGTTGATTGTTATACAAAAGCTGTAAAACAGGCAAGAGAGAGCCTATTACAATCTCCAGAGCAAGAACTCAAAAACTATGAACGTTTAATGGGAAAGGCAGCAGTCACTGAACTTCTGCAAAAACCAGATCAACGTGAAAAAGAAACTCTTTCAGAGGCAGAAATTTCTACCAAAATTCAACAACATTCAAAAGTCAAAAGGCACTATGCCCAGATCAAATATTGGTGCGAAGTTGTTTTTGGTAACGAAAACATTTTGCAATCACAAGTGGAAACACTTTTTCAAAGCCCTGAAACAATAGAACCACTTGCACAGCAACTTGTCGGAAATCCTCAATCTTTTCACAAGTACGCTGGTGTCAGTCTTTTTGGCTTTAAAAATCAAGCACGCAGACATGCTGAAGCTGGTCTTTCTCACTTAATTGACGCCGCTGACAATTATGCAACGGCTGTAACACAAGTAAGAGAGAGCATTTTGCAAACCGAACAGGCAAAACAAAAGCGCCATGAACCATCTTCTGAACAGGCGCAAGATTTGCATCAACAACAACGCTTATCACAATCTGTTGAACGCACTGAGCATTCAACAGTAACTCATGAAAAAGCAACAACCTCTACTCAACAAAGAGAAACAGATATTCGTTCTCGCAAAACTGCGATACCAAAAGCAATGGCTTTTGCCAGCTAAACAGGCATAAGTTTTCACATTGAATTCAACATCTTGGCGCAACACATGGCAAAGGTCATTTGCGCCAAGAGAGCCAAATCTTGTGAAACCATTCAGTTTCATATCCTCTCTCATAAAAGCAAGTGAAAAAGCATAAAACAGAATAAAAACCAACGTATATTTTTAAATAGTATTTAAAAACAATATTGGAAGAGTTTGAAAGGAACATGTATGAAAAAAAGAAATCCTTCCCCTTTTATCACCGAAATGATGGAAAAATTTCACCAACAGACTGAACAATCCCCCACCAGAACCCCCCCTCCCCAAGTTTCTCAAAGTTTGCCAAAACCAACTGTACAAAAACACCCAGAAAATTTATCACACCACCCAAAGGTTGCTCCACCGCCCCCCCCACGCATGAAAAACCCAGTGCAAACCAGCACAATACCTCCTAGCACCAAAAACCAAGAGACGCCTCCCCCACAAAAAAAAGTGGCTCCGCCAAAACCTCCGCGTGCAAAAGAGAGACAACAACATAAACCAACAGCTCAAGAGTTCCCCTCCCTACAGACAAAAGTGGCTCCGCCCCCTCCTCCACGCATGAGAGAAAAAACACAAACCGGCACAACAATCCCCAACTCAAAAGTCCCCAGTTCAAAAATCCAAGAAAACTCCTCTCCGCATACACAAGCAGCGCCACAAAGACCTCCACGTGCAAAAGAGAGGCAACAAAACAAACCAACAGTTCAAGAGCCCCCCTCCCTACAGACAAAAGTGGCTCCGCCCCCTCCTCCACGCATGAGAGAAAAAACACAAACTGGCACAACAATCCCCAGTTCAAAAATCCCCAGTTCAAAAATCCCCAGTTCAAAAATCCCCAGTTCAAAAATCCAAGAAAACTCCTCTCCGCACACAAAAGCAGCACCACAAAGACCTCCACGCGAAAAAGATAGGCAACAAAACAAACCAACAGTTCAAGAGCTCCCCTCCCTACAGACAAAAGTGGCTCCACCCCTTCCCCCACGCATGAGAGACAGAGTGCAAAACGATGCAAAAATCCAGAATTCTGAAACACTCTACCCAAGTGTTAGACCCAAAACACCAACACATATGAAAGTCAGGCAACAAAGTAGTTCATCATCACAAGATAGTGGAACATATGCAGTATCTCCTTCACGAAAACCACACCGTATGGAAAACAGAAAACAAAGCGATGCTGTCATCCCAAAACCTGCCTCTCCACACACAGCAATTGAACAGCCAAAACCGTCTCACGGACAAAAAAAATCTATTAATACAATGGAAAGAGAGCTATTGCTCGTAGCATATCAAGAAGAAATACAATTTTTGTGCGAAAAGGTTTATGGCAACAAGCTGATTTTAGAAGAAAGAATAGAAGCAATCAAAGAAAACCCTGATATGGGAGAACAGCTCTTATGGGATATTACAGAACGGCCTAAGTCTATTTCTAAGCTTGCTGGTAGAAAAGTTCTTGGCATAAAAAATCATGCGCGCAGAAAAGCTGAAGAAAATCTTCCTACCCTACGTACTGCCATTAACGGTTATATATATACTTCAAAATATACAAAAAGTGAAAAGATTTCACAAGCTTCTCACACGGAACAACAACACCAGCGACAAACACAAGAAGAAGAGCCAATAAATCAACATTTACAAAATCCACTCAATTCAGAAAAGAAAATAGAGCCTCTCTCAAATCAAGAAATTGCCCGCAGAGTTCAACAAGATCCATCGGTTCGATATGGACAAAGAGAGATCGAATATTGGTGCGAAATTGTTTATAATGATCCATTTATTTTGCAATATAGAATAGAAGATATGCAAAAAATTCCAGAGATAGGAGAAGAGCTTGTATTTCAAATTGAAAACCCTTCTAGATCTTTTGCTCCGCTTGCTGGTAAGCAAGTCCTTGGCATAAAAAATGGAGCACGCAAAGCCGCTGAAGAAAATCTTTCTACCCTGTGTACCGTCATTAAGGATTATGCTGAAACTGTAAAACAGTTAAGAGAAGCCATTGTACAAAACCATCAGGAAGAACAACAAAAACGTCATCAACCGCTTAACGATCCCGATAAAAAGTTGCAAAAGCAGCAAAACTTATCGCAGCCCCCGAAGTTACCTGAACGCTCAACAGCAAAGCAGCATCAAGAGGTTGCAGAAACTTCTAGACAAGAAGACCAGCCGCATGTTCGACCGCGCAGAGCCGAAACATCAAAAGCAATAGCTTTGTCGTGATAAATCTTCTAATTGTTGGCTTTTCATACAAAACTTTGGTGCAATTACCTTGCAAGATTGCATCAAAGACGGTGTATAAAATACAGAAAACTTTAGAATAAGACACCCCATTATTTTACAGAATTCATTGATAAAATTTCACGATAATACTTCATAAAAATTACACACTTTAGCTTTGTTCCATGCGAATAAGGTCAATTTTTTCAATCATTCAAATGGGGCATTCTTCTTTGAAGAAACCGCAATGAAAATAATTAAAGGCAAAAAATGTAAAAAAAGCTTTCAAAAAATAATGTTAACATTTGAAAGGAAATATACATGAAAGAAAACACTAAACATTACGCCTCTTCCACACAGGAAGAATTGCAAGAACAACACCCTGCAATTAATGCAGCCATTTCTGAGCAAATCAATAAAGCATCGCAGAATTTCTTTTATCCCAATAGCAAAGTGCTTAAAAATAAATACCGCATCAAAGAGCAAGAAATATTAAAGGAACAATGTTGTGATGATGTAAAAAAAGAAATGATAAAACTGCGTCAAGAACCTCTACCAGAACAGTTTAATTCCTCCTATCTAAAATACCTTCATCAACGCCTCTTTTCCCGTGCATTTGAATGGGCCGGACAAACACGTGAAGAGCCTTTTACATTTGAAGATGGTACTGTTGCTTCTATGCCCATTTTGAAAAGAAAAGAATTTACAAAACCTTTTGCGATTGGCAGAAAAATACAGGAGGGACTAGAAAAGTTAGATAAAACGCTTGCTGAAAAGAACAATTTACAAGGCTTAACTCGCGAAGAATTCGTTGAACAAGCAGCTGGAATAATGATAGATTTGCACCACATGCATCCTTTCAGAGAGGGCAATAGGCGCACAAAGAGACTGTTTGTTGAAAAACTCGCTCAAGCAGCAGGACATGAGCTAGACTTTTCTCTTGTGAGCAAAAAACGTAAAGACTTTGTCCGCGCCGCTGCCATGGAGCATGGCAATCCAGAGCCTATGAAGCATCTGCTTGAGGATATCTCAAATCCAGAAAAATTGCTCATTTTACAAGAATTTACCAACTCTATGAGAGAACTTGGATTGGATGAAAAAAATTATTATATCGCTGTCGTCGCAAAAGAAGGAGAAACCTATCATGGTACCTACAGAGGCAGTGGACCCAATGGCTTCATGATTGATGCCAATGGGATTTTCATCTTGGGAAATAAAAAAGATCTCACCCCAGAGCAAATACAGACATTAAAAATCGGTGACGCCCTCTCCTTTACAGCGCCCAAAACTCAAAACCCAGCAAAAACCCAGCAAAAAACATTTCTTCCAGAAAAAAAAAGAGACGTTCTTACAAACGATGAAATAACTAAAAAGAGCAAAGACAACACATCCATTCAAACAAAGAAAAAAGAAAAAGCCCATTTTTCACCATGGATTGCCCCTCATGCTTTACATGACAGCATTGAAGTTATGTCCCAAAGTTTGCAAGAACAAATGACCAAACCAATTGCTCAATCTGCTTCCTCCATAAGGCAAATGCAAAAAGATTTCCAAAAAAACATTTTACAGACCAGCAATACAGCGACAAATAATCCAACATCTGTCCAAATGACAAAGGAAAAACGCTCTGATCATCAAGAAAGAACAAAACAGCCCCCAAAACAAGCAACGGCATACTGGGACACTGGTACAAAAAAAACGGACACCGTCCCTCTCACCTTACAGGAGAAATTATCCTCATCGCCTGAAACCGAAGAAAATAAGACAATGTACCGTAATTTCTTTTGCCCTAATAGTATCATCTTAAAAAATAAATATGGAATAAACGACTATAAAAAATTAAAAGTGCAATGTGCCCATGATACAACAAAAGCAATCATTCATCTACGCCAAGAAGCGCCACCGCAAAAACTAACTTCCACATATCTCCAATATATTCATCACACCCTATTTAAAAATACCTTTGAATGGGCCGGACAAACACGCGAAAAACCATTTACATTTGAAGATGGTACCGTTGCTTATATGCCAATGATGAAAAAAGCTGGTATTTCTTTTGCCTCAGCAAAACAGATACAAGAGGGACTAGAAAATTTAGATAAAATACTTTCTGAAACGAATAGTTTAAAAGGCTTAACCCGCGAAACATTTGTTGAATATGTCACTGAAATGTTGATACAACTCAACTATACGCATCCCTTCAGAGAAGGTAATGGACGCACACAACGAATGTTTTTTGAAAAACTTGGGCAAGTTGCTGGTCACACACTCGACTTTTCTCTTGTAACAGAAAAACGTATGAATCTTGCCAGCATTGCATCGCTAAAACACAACGATAAGGAAGAGATGAAACATCTTCTTGAGGATATCTCAAATCCAGAAAAAATACTTATTTTAAAAGAATTCATAGACAATATGAAACATATTGGATTTGAAAATATTCATCATCATCTTATTATAACAGCGAAAGAAGGGCATACCTATAAAGGCTTCTACAGAGGCAGTGGACCCAATGGCTTCATGCTTGATGCCAACGGGATTTTCATCTTAGGAAATAAAAAAGATCTCACTCCAGAGCAAATACAGACATTAAAAATCGGTGACGCCCTCTCCTTTACAGCACCAAAAGTTCAAAACCAGCAAGAAGTGCTTATCCCCGCAGAAACAATAGCCCCCCTTACCAACAATGAAATTGCCACAAGGATAAAAAACAACGCATCCATTCAAGCAAGAAGAAAAGAAATCGAAACTTTGTGCCAAATCATTTATGGCAATCGTCATATTTTGCAGGAAAGAATAGAGATGATCCATGAAAATCATACTGAAGGAGAACAGCTCACCTATCAAATTGCCACCTCTCCTCAATCTATTTCTAAGCTTTCTGGTAGCAATGTATTTGGCATAAAAAACAACGCGCGCGCCCATGCTGAAGCAAATATTTTGCCCCTCTGTAGAGCCATTGATCGTTATATCAATATTTTTAAACAAACAGAAAGAGACATTCTCCATACCCATCATATAAAACAAAGGCGGTGTGAACAGTCGGTAGAAATGCCTGAGGCTTGGATGAAAAATCTCTTTTCCTTGTCAAAAGCACAACAGCAAGAAACTTTATCAAACTCTCCTGAATTAAGGGGGGAGATAAGGACTTATATCAAAAAAATCAATGAGCGCTTATCCTCAAGCGAGCATGAAGCTATAAAGGAAAATAATCTTGAAAAACTTGCGAAGTATCTTGGCACATCAACCGTTAAAGCAAAAGAAATTATGGAAATAGTCAAGCAGATAAAAGAGATAGAACAGCATATACAACCCATGTATTTTTATAACCATAAATTCGATGAGTGCTTAGCACCAAACCAGTATCAATCTATCCAGCATCAACCTATAAAGACAAACAATGAAAAAAAATGTTCCAACACTCTTGATAAAGAAACAATTAAAGTGCAAAAAATGACAGAAAACGTCAATCAGAGTTCTAAAAGACAAGAAAATATTCAACCTCACAAAACAGAGCACGCAAAAGCCATGACAATGAATATCTAAAGGATTCATAAACTTTAACTTTTTGCCCTCTCTGGTAAAAATGATAGCCTTTACCCGCCTGCTTTCATTGGCAAATCAATCGCACCTCAACAGGAATGGAAACCATGAGAGAACAAATTTATCTTATTTCCTCAGATTTTATCCTCATTAACTATGAAAAGAAACCTGAACAAGTAAAATGAAAGGATCAATCATTTTTGAAAATGATAATTAATCACTTTCATTACCTATAGTGCTAAAAACAGACAAAATGCTGTTGAAAGATCACGTCTTCCTATCCTTTTGTTTATGTAATCTCTAAAATGGGAAGGCAGCCTAATTTTGAGAGAATATAAAGCCGTAAAGGTAAAAACCAATCACGAGCTTTGCCATCACCTTTTAGCTTAGCCTTACAACTTTTAAAAACATCTAAAGCACTGTCTTTTAAATAATGGATAGATAATGGAGATTGTACATTGCTTCACGCTTTTATTTTATTTGCGTTCTTTAATAGGGTCATGCCCCTTACATAAAAACAGAACGGTATTGGGGTGCACTATTCACGACATCACACCATAAAGAGAAATTAACATTATATATCCCTATATGTTCCTTCAAACTGTCATGATATCGCTCCCATATTTCAGTTTGAAAAAGAAATTTTAATTATTTTATGGCAACAATAAAAATTGTAATGCAACAGTAAACAAGGAGCATAAAAAAGTCTTCAAGCACCATTGTTGACAGAAAGATAAACACCGTCGTAAAACGCTTACAAAAAGTATCCTTGATTGGGATACAGATCAGATTTTTACGATTTAAAACGGTTTATTTCTCCTATCATCGCTTCTCTTTTACAACGAACCCGATATACCTTTATGACATTGATTAAAAAAATTGCAACAGTTGCTTCCGGAACCCTCATGAGCCGTATTTTTGGCTTCGTACGCGAAATGCTTATGGCAGCAGCCCTAGGGACTGGTCCTGTTTCTGATGCCTTTAACGCTGCTTTTCGTTTTCCCAACACATTTCGTCGTTTTTTTGCTGAAGGTGCCTTTAACGCTGCTTTCATTCCTCTTTTTGCAAAAAAAATTACTGAAGATGGTCAAGAAACAGCATGCAAATTTGCAGAAGAAGTCTTTGGCGTTCTCTTTTCGATGCTCTTACTGTTAACGATTGCGATGGAACTGAGTATGCCTTTTTTGGTACGAACCATTATTGCCCCAGGTTTTACCGAAGATGCAACAAAATTTAACGCTACAATTCACTTTACTGCGATCATGTTTCCCTATTTAACCTGCATGTCGCTTGCTGCCATGATGGGGGGCATGCTTAATGCTCTGCGACGCTATTTTATTGCCGCCATTGCCCCACTCTTTTTAAACATTATTCTGATTGGTGTTCTTGCCTATGCTTGGATCTATAAACTTGACGCTTGGCATATCGGCTTAAATCTCTCTTGGGGTGTATTGGCAGCAGGGCTTCTTCAACTCACCTTAATTGCCCTTGCTTTGCGTCAAAGTGGAATGAAAATTTCCTTCCGCCAGCCCCATTTAAGTCCTAATGTTCGCAAGCTATTAACTTTAGCATTCCCAGCAGCCATCACGGGTGGCATCACACAAATCAATTTGCTCATTAATACCAACATTGCTTCTAGTCAATCGGGTGCTGTCTCTTCTTTGATGTACGCTGATCGTCTTTACCAATTGCCTCTAGGTGTAATCGCCATTGCCGTTGCAACCGTTCTTTTACCAGAATTAACACGCGCTTTGCGAAGCAAAAAGCACAAAGAAACCCACAATTTACAAAACCGCTCTATTGAATTAACGCTATTGTTAACACTTCCAGCATCCATCGCTTTTTTACTGCTCTCCACTCCCATTGTCAGTTTGCTCTTTGAGCGAGGACAATTTACCAGTCAATCAACACACCATGTTGCACAATTACTGGAACTTTATGGACTAGGACTTCCAGCTTTTGTTCTCATTAAGGTCTTTATTCCTAATTTTTTTGCCCATGAAGATACAAAAACACCGATGATTTTTACAGGTATTTGCGTTTTCATCAATATCAGTCTCGCCTTAACATTATTTCCTATTCTATCTGCACGAGGCATTGTTATTGCTGAAATTACCTCTGGATGGGTCAACGCCCTGTTGCTTTGGGGTGTCCTTATCAAACGCGGTTATTGGAAATACGACTTCCAACTGATAAAGCAAATATTATGTCTCATAATAGCAACCCTTTTGAGTGCACTAGCCCTCTATTACGGATTGAATGTGTTTGGTTTTTTGTCTTTTCCTTTATCCTCACAAGCATCCTTTTTCTTGCGCGCCAGCACCTTAGCTGGGATCATGCTTGGCATATTCTTGATCTATTTTAGTGCCTATTTTTTATTCAACACCCATTCCTTTTTTCACATGCTTAAAAATTTGAAAAAACGCTCATAATATCTATACTTTGTCAAAAACAATAAAACAAATAACCTTAATTGAAGAAAGAGCACTCCTATGGATACCTTCACACCACTTGTCTTTTCCGGCGTACAACCGAGTGGTCATTTACATCTTGGCAATTATCTTGGAGCCATTCAGCGTTGGGTTGAACTGCAAAACTCTCATCACTGCCTCTACTGTGTTGTGGATATGCATGCGCTCACAGTCAACCCAGATCCCCTTACTTTACGCGAATCCACCAGAACAGTGACAGCAGCCTTTTTAGCCTGCGGTATTGATCCTCAAAAACACATTATTTTTAACCAATCACGTGTTTTTCAACACGCTGAACTTGCTTGGATTTTTAATTGTGTTGCCCGTATCGGCTGGCTTCAACGCATGACACAATTTAAAGATAAAGCAGGAAAAGATCGCGAAAAAGCATCCCTAGGGCTTTTTGCCTATCCCACTTTGATGGCTGCTGATATTTTAGTCTATCGTGCAACGCATGTTCCAGTAGGCGAAGATCAAAAACAGCATGTTGAACTCACACGCGATATTGCACAAAAATTTAACAACGACTATGCACAGCGTATTGCCGAATTAAATTTCGGTATCTCTATACAAACGGATGAAGAAAAAAAACAAGGCTTCTTTCCCCTCCCAGAGGCGCTTATTGGAACAACAGCCACACGCGTTATGTCTTTGCGCGATGGGACGAAAAAAATGTCAAAATCAGATCCTTCAGATTTTTCACGCATTAATTTGACCGATGATGCTGATCTTATCGCCAAAAAAATACGCAAAGCCAAAACGGATTCGGCTCCTCTTCCCGATACCCTTACCGCTTTAAAAGAACGACCAGAAGTAGACAACCTGCTTGGTATTTATGCCGCCTTTGCCAAAGTTAGCAAAGAAAAGATTCTCTTAGAATTTTCTGGTCAACAATTTTCGCATTTTAAAACAGCTCTAGCCGACCTTGCTGTCCATAAGCTTGCCCCTATAACAGAAGAATTACGTCGACTGCATCAAGAAAGTGATTATATTGACTCTGTTTTGCATGATGGCGCTAAACGTGCTAGTATGCTCGCAGAAGAAAATATGAAAAAAATTCGTGAAATTATTGGATTTTTGCACGATACATAAAGATAATAAAACTAAAAACTGTAGAGAGCAAAAAAATCGTTTGTACAAAATAGAGAAAGTGCATGATTTCCAAACCCAAAAATCCGAAAAAAGAACCCAAGAAAAAAAACTTAGTCATTATCGATGAAACACCAGAGTGTCGGCGTGCCGTTGCGTTTGCTGCACAGCATGCCCAAAATACCAGTAGAACATTGGTATTACTTTGTGTCGTTGATAGTGTAGAATTTCAACATTTTCTGGGTGTAAACAACGTTATGCGCACAGAATCAACGCAAAGTGCTCATAAAATATTAGGAGACATTGCCAGTGAAGTCCGCACCACCCATGCGCTTGAAACAGAAATAGTGGTGCGTGAAGGAAAAAAAATTGATGAGATTTCCAAACTAATCGACGAAGATAAAAGGATTGCACTAATTGTTTTAGCAGCCAGTGGACATACAGAAGGACCAGGACCCCTTGTTCAATTAATCGGAAATAAAGGGACAGCTTTTTCAATCCCTGTCATTGTTATTCCTAGCAATCTTGCCGATGAAGATATTAGATCTATTGCCTAAAAAATATAATATTCTACAATGTAAGATCTTCCCAATCCTTCATTATAAAAGGAGAGTTTATGTTTATTCAAACTGAAACCACCCCAAACCCTGCAACACTTAAATTCCTGCCAGGACGCATGGTTCTTTCTGAGGGCGTATTAGAATTTCGTGACCCTGAAGAAGCAGCTAAAAACTCACCTTTGGCAGCTAAGCTGTTTAATATTCCCAATATCAATGGTGTTTTTTTAGGCTATGATTTTATCACCGTAAGCAAAAAAGAAGGAGAATGGCAACATCTCAAGCCCGTCATTTTAGGCACAATCATGGAACATTTTCTATCCAATGAGCCAGTGATTACCACCAACGCTACAATACAAGCACAAACCCATGCCCTTAACGAAGAATTTTATGACGAAAAAGATGCTGATATTGTCTTAACCATTAAAGAGCTGCTTGAAACGCGTATCCGCCCAGCAGTTGCCAATGATGGTGGAGACATTACTTTTCGCGGATTTGAGAATGGTATTGTTTATCTCAATATGCGGGGTGCCTGCGCTGGATGTCCCTCTTCAACGGCAACCCTCAAACATGGTATTGAGAATCTTTTACGCCATTTTATCCCTGAAGTTTTAGGCGTTGAAGCCATGCCACAATAAATATTGACCTCAATAGGTAAAATAACCACACCGATTTCCCCTCTTCAACAGCGCTCAAACATGGAGTGCAAAAATCTTGCGTCATTTTATTCCTGAAATTTTAAAAGTAAGCTATGCAGCCATAAAAATACAGTACTGTTAAAAAAATCTGTCTAATAATGATACCTTCACTCATATTTCACCTCCACATATGCCTTAAAAAGATCTCAAAGCCCCTTTTAAGAAGCATAAGTTGTTTCAACAAACCAATCCGTACACAGAAGTACAATGCATGGATGTGCACTTTAAATTTATTTTGTTTCATAACCCTGTCATGCAATTTTAACTAGGAAAACACGACCCGTTACAAAAAAGAAAACCCAAAAAAGAAAACATTGTAAGATAGAGTGCCCATTTGCTCCATCTTTCTCAGTTCTCCCAACGATAAAATCACGCAAAATACTTCTTGTAGCAGCCAATCGACAAAGATCACATTTTGCAACTTGAATGAGAATTCTGACATTCTTCTTATTTCAATTCTGTTTTTATTGTATCAATCAAAATCGTCCACTTACACAGCACAAACTGGATAATAACAAAAACTATTTTAATAGCTCTTATACACACTTTTTATAAGGGACTGTTGCAACACTAAGAGCTGGAAAATGCATAACCGTACGACCTTATCAAGATCATACCGTCCTTTTTCTATTCTTAAAATAAAGAGTTTCCCCTCTATCATTTTCAATCTCATTTCCATAAATATGACGCAAACGGTGTAACTACCTGTAAAAATAAATACATTGAAACTAGATCTATTATGATTGTTTGAGAAATTATCTAATAAAAAAATGAGAATATTTCTTCAATTCAGCAGGAATAAGTTTGTCTGCTTTACCGCGTTGTTCTTCTCATAAAGCACATACTTTTACTGTCGCATGTAAGTCAACATCCAACTTCACCCATAACTGCGTATTAAAAGAAAAGACAGAGTCACTATTCCTCTGCGATACATGGCTTTGCAATAAAGGAAAATATATTGCCTCTATCTGATTGGTGTAATCTGTGAAACAAGAAAAAAAGCCCATTCGAGAAGAATGTAAAAATAAAAAACCAGCGAAATGCAAAAACAATTGCAAGGGGATAAATGCCTAAACTTTTTTCACAAACTCCGACTTTAAACTCATCTGACCAATCCCTGGAATTTTGCAATCAATGTTATGATCCCCATCCACCAAGCGAATATTCTTTACCTTAGTACCACCTTTTAAAACAGATGAAGCGCCTTTTACTTTCAGATCTTTTATCACCATAACGGTATCTCCGTTTGTTAAAATCTGACCATTGGCATCATAAACAGTATCGGAAAGAACAGTATCATCGTTTTTTTGTGGCCATTCATGTGCGCATTCAGGACACACAAAATTTTCACCATCTTCATAAGTATAAAGACAATCACAACGAGGACATTTGGGATATTGGGTCATAAATTCCCCTTTTAAAAGAAAAATCATTCGTTATGACTGGTCATAAAGCAAGAAGTGCTTATTGTCCATTATTTTAGAAAAACATTTCCCTTTGTTTCACCCCTCATCTGCCAACGGTGTTCATGAATGCTATCGTCACATACCATACATGAGTTTATAAAAATGATTGATCATTATACAACTTAAATGAGCCCCCCGCATATCATAAAATTTACTCACTTCATTCTCTCTAATAAATTAATCAAAATCATTTTCTTATGCATCATCAATGCAATTAACGAATGGATAAAAAACAATTAGAAAAGGAACCTCTCTGAATAAAACGCTCTCAAAGAACTAAAAACTAAGAAATAAGAAAATGATAGCCTCAACTTGACCTTTTATTTAAGTAAAGATAACAGTCATAATGTTAGAGAACAGACTGATTTATAATCATAGTTAATGGTTTTGTATATTGAATGAGAGCCAATAAATAAACTGAGATTCTCTTACCCCCTTTGACATTGAATCAACCAAAGTCTTTTGCTTGCAGGTTACAAGTAGGAAGAGCCGTGTAAAACGATTATTCAAAATACTAAATATTTTCAAATATAAAAACCAACATTGAAAACGAGCAAAGTGAATGATGATGCTGGTCTTACTCTCTCATAAGCATAAAAACGGTGCTGCTCAATGGATGTCCGGTTATCCCTTTCAAAAGTGACACGCATAAGATGCGTTTTTAGTGTTTTGAGAGAGACGCTTCTTTAAGACAAACATATGAAATGTACAACATGATAGTATTTTGTTTTGCATGAGGAACATCTCCCCTATTAAACAAACATTTCCATCAAACCATCAGACCCCATTGGACATAAATTCCCCGATTATACCTGATTATAATTACCTACAGCATTTGGTTTTAAGAAGCCCGCAGTTTTAGGAATCCGATTGATATGTAAAAGAGGAAAAAACAAAGCGAGCTTAAAAATGGAGGATCTGCCTTATGATCAATAAAATCACGCCCCTAAAATCATACCTCATGTGATCAATCATCATACCTTTACAAAAAACATTCCACTGATCTTAGGTGATAATATCAGGGCGATCTCGCCCCAATGCTTGTTGTATATTTAACAGTTTTAGCGCCACCTGTTGCAAAGGTTGGAGAACTTCTTGCGGATTAAAATTGTGTTTGCGCGGATCACTTTCATACTGTTCAAAATAAAGTCGTAAAGTAGCACCTAGCGTCCCTGTTCCCGACAACCGGACCACCAACCGTGCTCCATTCTCGAAAAAGATACGTATACCTTGCCGCGTGCTAACGCTCTGATCAACAGGATCATGATATGTAAAATCATCTGCTTTTTTGACGAAAAATCCTGCAATTTCAGTTCCTGCATGTGGTAAGTGCGTACGCAAATGTTCTATAAGTTCCAAAGCTTTATCTGCTTCAACTTCTTCATAATCATGCCGTAACGTGTAAAAACGCCCATAGGTATACCAATGCTGTTGAACAATTTGTGCAACAGTTTTTTCTGTTACCGCTAAAAGATTTAACCAAAATAAGACAGCCCATAAACCATCTTTTTCGCGGATGTGATGAGAGCCAGTTCCAAAGCTTTCTTCACCACAAAAGGTTACTTTCCCCGCATCCAAAAGGTTTCCAAAAAACTTCCATCCCGTTGGCGTTTCAAAAAAGTTTAATCCGTGTTTTTCCGCAACCAGATCAGCAGCACGCCCCGTCGGCATAGAACGCGCTATCCCCACAACACCTTTTCGATATCCTTTAATGAGGTGTGCATGTTCAGCCATAATAGCCAAAGAATCTGAAGGCGAGACAAATTGTTGACGACCAATAATGAGGTTACGATCTCCATCACCATCAGAGGCTGCACCAAGATCTGGTCCTTGCTCTGACATCAATAAATCATAAAGAGCCTTGGCATAAACCAAATTGGGATCCGGATGACCGCCTCCAAAATCTGGCAAAGGAATACCATTAACCACTGTTCCTTCAGAAAATCCTAAGCATTTTTCAAAAATTTCATGAGCATAAGGCCCTGTTACCGCATGCATAGCATCAAACCGTAAAGTAAGACCTCGAGCAACGGCCTTGGCAATACAGTCAAAATCAAAAAGCTCCTGCATCAAAGCAACATAATCAGCGACAGGATCAATAATATCAATCCGCATGGCTCCCATAAAGATCGTACCTTGCCTATCTAAATCAATATCTGGTGCTTCAAGAATTTTATAAAAGGAAAGACGTTGCGATGTTGCAAAAATAGCATCACATAAAGAATTAGGAGCGGGTCCACCATTAGAAACATTGTATTTGATACCACAATCTCCCTCTGGACCACCAGGATTATGGCTTGCAGAAAGAATAAGTCCACCATGAGCATGGGTTTTACGAATAAGATGCGAAACAGCAGGTGTAGAAAGAATACCGCCCCTTCCCATTTTAACACAAGAAACACCATGCGCCGCTGCCATCTTCAACACAATCTGAAGGAGCGTACGATTAAAAGTGCGCCCATCGCCCCCAAGAATCAACATTTTTCCTTCAAGAGGCCCAATGTTATCAAAAAGAGACTGTATAAAGTTTTCTACATAATGAGGTTGTTGAAAAACAGACACTTTTTTGCGCAAACCAGACGTTCCCGGTTTTTGCCCCTCAAAAGCCGTGGTCAAAACTGTCTTTATGGTCATGTAAATACCTTCATATTCTTTCCTTTAATTTTAAGGTGAAGAGTATCCAAAGTCGACCATTAATTCTACTTGACGGAAGTGTGAAATATTTGCACACTCGTTAGAAGTAAGAATTCTTAAAGAATCCCTTTTATTTAAACCGTTCTTTCCGATATGCTTTTAAAGACAAAAGCTGTTTTAAAACGAAATTTTTGTAAAAAATATAGGAGCATCCTTATGATGAAAAAAACTGTTCCCAATGTAACATTCCATACACGTGTCCGAGATGAAGTTGGTGAAAATAATTCTTATCGGTGGCAAGAAGTTAACAGCGATGCCTACTTTAAAGGAAAGCGTGTTATTCTTTTTTCTCTTCCTGGAGCTTTTACCCCTACTTGCTCAACTTTTCAGCTTCCTGACTTTGAAAAACTCTATGATGAATTTAAACAAGCGGGTATTGATGAAATTTATTGTCTTTCCGTCAATGATGCTTTTGTCATGAATGCTTGGGGAAAAACACAAAATATCAAAAACGTGAAATTAATTCCTGATGGCTCTGGTGAATTCACACGCAAAATGGGTATGCTGGTTGCAAAAGACAATGTTGGTTTTGGCATGCGATCATGGCGCTATGCTGCCGTTATTAATGATGGTGTGGTTGAGCAATGGTTTGAAGAAGCAGGCTTTTCAGATAATTGCGCAACAGATCCTTATGAAGTTTCTTCACCACAAAATGTTTTAAAAGCTTTGAAAAACTAATTCCGCCCCCAAATCGTCTATTTAAACAAAATTTAACGACACAAATTTCCCTAATAAAGAAAATTTGTGTCGTTTATATTTTTTGAAACATCTATTTGTCAAAGCAGACACTATAAGTTGGTTGTGCGTTTTTGGTGAGAAAATATTCCAGCAATAATTTTTTAATAGGTATTTCACGTTTTAACTGCTTTGAAAAAACTTGAAAAATTTCCAGTAAAAAATCCAAACCAATTATAGTGCTAAAAGAATAAAAAGCTAAAAACTGTTGCACGCTATCAAAAAATGGGGATGCAATTGCGAAATGCGCAAATTCATACAAAACTCTCTCAGAAACATCAAGGACTAACGTATCGATGAAATATGCAAGATCAATGTAAATTTCTCCTATTGAGAAAAGCTTTGTGTCAAACAATAATTTGATTTATAAGGATAATTTATAATTTTTCATGTCGAATGAGAGGCACTGAATATCATAAGATTGTGTTATTTTATCCCTTCTTATATTGAACTTAAAACTATTTTCTCGCTTATTAGCACGTGAGGTTGGCATATGAATAAACGATTAAAAGAGTAAAAATGCGTCTCGTAAACGCTCTAAAATACTAGAGCTATGAACATCATTACTGCAAGGTTCACAAAAGCATCAAGAAAAAAAATATGGTATAAAAACGGCTCTGCATAAATAACTGTTCATGAAGAATATTAAATAAAAACAGATCCCGTAAACATTCCAATTCACATACCATAAACAGACTCATTGCTGTTCTCATAGCCATTTATTCTAAGCTTTTATTTTTCTCTAAGAGAGAAACGGTTAAAGAAGGCGTTTATTTGAATGTTCTACCATAAAGTGTGTTTTCATTTCTTCCTCTTCTATCTCTTCCTCTTCATCGAGCTCAAAATCTTCATCACATTCAGGAAGACCAAAAATATCTGGATTAATAAAATAACAATATCGTTTTGTCCCCTTCGCTACAATTTTATTCTTTTCTAATTCTTTGATACCTTCTTTAAAACTTTCAAAATTAAGATATTCTGGTTCTTGAATTGAAAGATCACAAATCAAAAATTCATTGAGAGTATCCTCATCTAATCTTACCTGATCAAACCATAAATCCACATCATCTTCATCTGACATTTTCCCTACTTGCCACAACATCACAAAAAATGCTTTCATACCACTAAATGATAGCCCAAAAATCATACGCCGGCTATCGGACGCTCCTGAAAACGTAATTTGCGGAAGATCTTCAAATCCGAAATTTGAAGGAGGAAGTTTAAATGATTTTCCAATATCTTCAGGTTTTTTCAAAATAAAGGGATTTCTTTCATATAACACTGTAAAATCATATTGGGCCATTTTCATTTCTCCGTAAAAAATTGATTTGTTATAATAAATGAATAATTTCAAATGGTTGTCATTATAATCTCTTATAATGCCTCCCATATTTTCCCTTTAAAAATTGTCTGATTTAAGTTATTCGTTGCTTTTGAAACTAAAAAAAATCTTCTAAAATAAAACTCTTGAGATTTCTTTCATCTCTCATGGATGTGAGATTGTAGACTGCCGACAATAAAACAGTAGAAATATGATATCAGCAAATGAGAATTCAAAAATTAAATCCATATGAATGATCAATATTTCTATAAACTATTGGGTTTCTGTTATTGATCATCAATTTTTCTAAACAGGGTTGCGTCAAGAACCTCAAATGCTTCAGTGTCCAGTATTTTGTTGCACGAAGGGACTTACCTCGCGCGCTCAAAAGCATTCATTTCATAATGACGACAAAGCATTTTTATCTTTAAAAATTGCTTTTATGCCGCAGGAACTTTAAAAAAATAACGCGATTTTAAGAATATCTAAACAAGTAAAATACAAATTCTGAAAATTGAAGAGGAAATGTTCGAGCTTTTCCCAACAATCGCTTTCACAAAACTTTTATCATTACCGTTTTTGGGCTGCCAAAATATCTTGTACTGTTTGAACCAATTGCTCTTCATCAATCATCACTTGCGCAGGACGGCTTTCACGCCATGTTTGATTGTCCTTAATTTCGTGGGACAAACGCGCCCCTTCAATCAAATCTTTAATCTGAATTTTTCCGCTCTCACGTTCTTGTGACCCTTGAATCACCACACAAGGCGCTTGACGTCGATCTGCATATTTCATCTGCGCTTTAATTCCCGATGCCCCCAAATAGAGCTCAGCACGAATTCCCGCACCACGCAACTGCATCACCATTTTTTGATAACCAGCAACAGCTTCTGGTTCTTTATCCATCATCAACACCACAACCGGCCCTGTTGTCTCCTTCATAGGCAGCTTTCCAAGATTTTGCAAAGCAGCGATCAAGCGTGAGACACCGATTGAAAAACCTGTTGCCGGAATATTTTCACCACGAAAGCGTGCCACCAATCCATCATAGCGCCCACCACCACCAACAGAGCCAAAAACAACTTTTTGCCCATCATCATTGAGAACATCAAAAAGCAATACCGCCTCAAAAACAGGTCCCGTATAATATTCTAATCCACGAACCACCGAAGGGTCAATTTTAATGCGATTGTGATAACCATTAGCGACAAAGATTGCTTGCATTTCCTCAAGCTCGCGAACCCCTTCAAGCCCCTGAGCACTCTGACCAACGACTTGTCTGAGAGCATCAAGGATTTCTTCTGCCGTTTTTGCATTTACAGTCAGTAAGGAAAGAATACACTCAATCTCTTTATCCTTAAGCTCGGCCCCTTTTGTAAAATCACCACTTTCATCCAAACGCCCCTTGCCTAGAAGCAAACGCACGCCTTCAGGACCAAATTTATCCAGTTTATCCATTGCTCGAAGAACAGTTAAGCGCCTTTCAATCTGCTCCCTTTCCCCTAAACCAATCAATTCTAAAACACTTTCCAGAATTTTTCGGTTATTCAAGCGAATGGCATAATCATGCTGCTGAAACCCTAACTTTTCCAAACTATCCGCTGCCATCATACAAATTTCAGCATCCGCTGCTACCGTTGGTGTTCCAACAATATCCGCATCAAACTGCATAAATTGCCGAAACCGCCCTGGTCCGGGTTTTTCATTGCGAAACACAAAACCAAGACGATAACTGCGATAAGGCTTTGGCAAAACTTCAAAATTCTCTGCAAAATAACGGGCCAGAGGCGCAGTAAGATCATAGCGCAAAGACATCCATTGCTCATCATCATCTTGTAGCGAAAAAACGCCCGCATT
This sequence comes from Bartonella sp. TT67HLJMS, assembly GCF_042193375.1. NCBI lineage: Bacteria > Pseudomonadati > Pseudomonadota > Alphaproteobacteria > Hyphomicrobiales > Bartonellaceae > Bartonella > Bartonella sp. TT67HLJMS. The sequence goes on along the minus strand of NZ_JBHILP010000013.1, from coordinate 2,017 downwards.
TGGACGATCTTCATCAGGTAAAAACTTACCCAGCACATCCGTATATTCAAAAATTGGTGTTTCCAGTGCTTCAAAACCGTAAAGTTCATAAACTTCGCGAATTTGCGCAATCATTGTTTCAGTTGCATACAACTGTGCACTTGTACGATCCACAAAACCACGGGGTAAACGGGCTTTGGTTTTTTCTTGTTTCAATGACATGTTTTTCTCTAACAACAATATGTATTCACAGATAACGTGTGTCTATCTTATAGAAACCAACGCTGCAATGACTTTATCAATCTAAAAACTTTTAATAACATATTAGAGTCCTTTATTTTACAAAAGTAATATCCTTATAAAGCAATATTCTAAAAGAGTTTATCCTGTAAGATGAGTCATAGCCCTTAAACTAAAACGTGCCCAAAACGAATACACTCTCCAAGCCCTCTTATGCCTCATCTTTTAGCACTGTTCAGGTATTTCTTACATTTTCTTCCTTTATCTCGTCTTCCTTGAAGCAATTTTTCATATATTTCCAAGATTTCTGCATTTTTTTTTCAAACATTTGCTTTCCGTATTTGATCCTCCCAATCCCAACAGAAAATAAGAAATATATGAACACTTTTTGAAAGAAGTATCTGACTTAAAATTTGATAAGCCCCTTCTTTTATAAGAGCTTTTTTTCTTTGATAACTTAGCAAAAAACTTTAAGATAGAAGCGTATTTTTAGATTGCTCAGCAAAATCATGAATAACATTTTTTAAATCAACACTATTTCGACCAACCTGTGTAATCGATCTTGAAATGGAAGGAATAAGATTCTGCCATAGCCTTTGAGGAAACTGCTGAGTTAATTGTGTTATTGTTCCCCCTTGAGCCCCAATGCCAGGAACGAGAAATAAGTTATTTTCTAGCTGTTCGATTGTATCTTTTGCTTCATTGCCCAATGTTGCTCCAATCACTGCCCCAATAGGACCAACATGATGATATTGACTTGAAGATTGGCTATTATATTCAAAAATACGCTGTGCCAAATGAACAGAAACCGTTTGATCACCAATGCGCGCATTTCGAATGTGCCTTCCCTCTGGATTCGAAGATTGAACAACCATAAAAACAGCCGTTTTTGTTTCTTCTGCAATCTTTATTAAAGGAATGAGAGCATCAAATCCTAAAAAAGGATTGACTGTCATGGCATCTGCTTTAAACGCACTACTTGAACCAAGCCAAGCTTTACCGTAAGCCTCAGCAGTAGAGCCAATATCCCCTCTTTTCGTATCAACGAGAACCAACAAACCTTGTGCCTGTGCATTTTCAATAAGTTCTTTGAGAATTTGAAGCCCTTCCACCCCATATAACTCAAAAAATGCGGCTTGAGGCTTTATCATCCCCACTTTACCCACAACCGCTGTTAAGAGGATATCACAAAAATCTTTTAGACCTTTATAATCACAGCTTAAATTCCATGATTGCAAAACTTTATGACTCGGATCAAAACCAACGCAAAGCGGTCCATATTTTTCACTATTTTTAAAAAAAGCTGAACAAAACATTTTATATCCTAACACGGTCTGTCTTTAAACTTTCTGATACAATCAAAAAGAAAAGCATTTGTCAAAAGAATACAATACTGAAAACACAAAGAAAGAGCTCTCTATACAAAGTGTACTTTTATTTATGAAACATAAATATATTTCCATTCGTAACGCTTATCACATGTTTATCGACCAAGACGTTGTCATGAGACAAAAATTCAAATTTATGAAAGAATATAAACAAAAAAAGCGTTCATATTATTTTGTTCAATGACCTCATAAAGCCCAATAGCGTACCTTGTCGTTTTTACACCCCTTTTTTATGATCAACAAAAACTCTCTATGAACGTGCTTTAAACAAAAGTTTTAAAAGAAAATGCCCCACTATGATGATCTCGAGCTTAACTTTAGATCTCTCCTATCCCTTTTTAGCGCATATCTATTCACTTTTGGAACATAATTGGCAAAAAGACATTGTATCTCCAGCATATTCAAGGAGA